>JBJEHM010000023.1:0-75592 GCA_051876075.1 Coriobacteriales bacterium | reverse complement strand
GGCTAGCCCTAAAGCTATTTCGGGGAGAACGAGATATCTCCGGGTTTGATTGGCCTTTCACCCCTACCCACAGGTCATCCCCTCCGTTTTCAACCGAAGTGGGTTCGGCCCTCCACGGGATCTTACTCCCGCTTCAGCCTGCCCATGGGTAGATCACCCGGCTTCGCGTCTGCGCGGCGCCACTGAACAAATCGCCCTGTTCAGACTCGCTTTCGCTGCGGCTCGCTTCCAAGCTTAACCTCGCAGCGCCGCGCAACTCGCTGGCTCATTCTACAAAAGGCACGCCGTCACACGCTCGCGCGTGCTCCGACTGCTTGTAGGCGCACGGTTTCAGGTGCTGTTTCACTCCCCTCTCGGGGTGCTTTTCACCTTTCCCTCACGGTACTCGTTCGCTATCGGTCATAGGAGAGTGCTTAGCCTTGGAGGGTGGTCCCCCCTGATTCCCACCGGGTTCCACGTGTCCGGCGGTACTTGGGAGACAGCAGGCGGGCCGCGGCAGGTTGTGCGTACGGGGCTGTCACCCTGTACCGCCCGGCCTCCCAGCCGGTTCCGCTACCTGCGCGGTTTGTAACCCGCCCGGGGGTTGCGAGCCCCCCGGAGTGCTGTTCCCACGACACCTCATGCAGCAGCGCCTCGCAGCTGTAACGCGTGCATGGGTTTAGGCTGTCCCGCTTTCGCTCGCCGCTACTCGCGGGGTCTCGGTTGATTTCCCTTCCTCGGGGTACTTAGATGTTTCAGTTCCCCCGGTTGCCCCCCGCACCGTATGTGTTCGGGTGCGGGCAGCGGGGCATTGCCCCCGCTGGGTTTTCCCATTCGGAGATCCGCGGGTCAAAGGGTATGTGCCCCTCACCGCGGCTTATCGCAGCTTGCCACGTCCTTCGTCGGCTTCCTATGCCAAGGCATCCACCGTGCGCCCTTAGTATCTTCTCGTCTCAACTTCGTCCTTGTCGTCAAGGTGTAATCGGTCTTTGATCACGCATACTGTCGTTGATGTAGATGAAATATGTTCATCCGCGATCGATCTAAAGAATCAAATTAGTCTTACTACGCTATGCGGCTGTCAAGGTGCCTGAGGGCGTCTCCGGGGGCCCTGGGGGCCGGACGCTGCCCATACTCGGTGGGGTAGGCTCGCCATCTCGCTGCTCGGCTGTCGGCTCTCCCTAGAAAGGAGGTGATCCAGCCGCACCTTCCGGTACGGCTACCTTGTTACGACTTCACCCCCCTCACCCTCCACACCTTCGGCGACTCCCCCCGCGAAGCGGTTGGGCCGTCGACTTCGGGTGCAGACGACTCGGGTGGTGTGACGGGCGGTGTGTACAAGACCCGGGAACGTATTCACCGCGGCATGCTGATCCGCGATTACTAGCAACTCCGGCTTCACGCAGGCGGGTTGCAGCCTGCGATCCGAACTGGGGCCGGCTTTACGGGATTCGCTTCCTGTCGCCAGGTCGCAGCCCTCTGTACCGGCCATTGTAGCACGTGTGCAGCCCAGGGCATGAGGGGCATGATGACTTGACGTCGTCCCCACCCTCCTCCGGCTTGACGCCGGCAGTCCCGCATGAGTCCCCAACTAAATGCTGGCAACATGCGGCGGGGGTTGCGCTCGTTGCAGGACTTAACCTAACATCTCACGACACGAGCTGACGACAGCCATGCACCACCTGCGCGGGCTCCTTCTCGGCCACGGGGTCTCCCCCGCTTCACCCGCATGTCAAGCCCAGGTAAGGTTCTTCGCGTTGCTTCGAATTAAGCCACATGCTCCGCTGCTTGTGCGGGCCCCCGTCAATTCCTTTGAGTTTTAGCCTTGCGGCCGTACTCCCCAGGCGGGGCGCTTAGTGCGTTGGCTGCGGCACGGGGGGACTGCTCCCCCCGCACCTAGCGCCCATCGTTTACGGCTAGGACTACCAGGGTATCTAATCCTGTTCGCTCCCCTAGCTTTCGCACCTCAGCGTCAGTGACGGCCCAGAAGGCTGCCTTCGCCATCGGTGTTCCTCCCAATATCTGCGCATTTCACCGCTACACTGGGAGTTCCGCCTTCCCCTACCGAACTCGAGCCCGCCAGTCCGGGATCCTGCTGGGGGTTGAGCCCTCAGGTTTGAGATCCCGCTTGGCGAGCCGCCTACGCGCGCTTTACGCCCAATGAATCCGGATAACGCTCGCTCCCTACGTATTACCGCGGCTGCTGGCACGTAGTTAGCCGGAGCTTCTTCTGCAGGTACCGTCAGTGTCTTCCCTGCTGAAAGCGGTTTACAACCCTAGGGCCTTCGTCCCGCACGCGGCGTTGCTGCGTCAGGGTTGCCCCCATTGCGCAAAATTCCCCACTGCTGCCTCCCGTAGGAGTCTGGGCCGTGTCTCAGTCCCAATGTGGCCGGTCGGTCTCTCAACCCGGCTACCCATCGTCGGCTAGGTGGGCCTCTACCCCGCCTACTACCTAATGGGCCGCGACCCCATCCCCGACCGCCTGGGCTTTCCCCCGAGCAGCATGCGCTGCAGGGGGAGTATCCGGTATTAGCATGGCTTTCGCCAGGTTATCCCGGTGTCGGGGGCAGGTTGGTCACGTGTTACTCACCCGTTCGCCACTCTACTCGCCGCCGGAGCGGCTTTCTCGTTCGACTTGCATGTGTTAGGCACGCCGCCAGCGTTCATCCTGAGCCAGGATCAAACTCTCCGTTCGAAGCGGGGGCCCTGCGAGGGCCCCCTCTCAAACAAGCTGATTCCCGGTGTGGAAGTGTTGTCTATCCATCCGGATTGCTTGATCATCTCAAGCACATAAAGATAAATGTAAAAGATAGGAATGACGGGAGACTTCTCTTCCAGTCTCCCATGTGTCCATCCGAACAACTCGTTGGCATATCACAATCTACCGTTTGTTCACTTTGTGTGGACAGTATCCGGTTCTCAAGGTCCCCGCGGGCCGCCAGACCCGCTGCCCCGCGTGTTCGGGAATCGCTCCCTCCCGTGCGGCGCGAGTGAGTATATTACGCTCACCCCCGGTCGCTGTCAACAGGTGATTTCAGGTTTTTTTGAAATCCCTCTCGGGCAGCGCCCGTCCCCTCCGCGCAGCCCTGCTGGCCGCCCTCGGGGGCTGAGTACGATACACCCGCATCCGCTCCGGGTCAACAGCTTTCTTTGAATGCTCACGGAGCAGATTTGAGCTCGATACCCCTACCATCAACCCAAGTGCAGCAAGCGGATCCGTGCAGCTCTTGTTAAGCCAGGAGACCTGCTCCTGCGATTCGCGGCCTACTACCTCTGCTTCACGCCCTGCGGCACTGTTCTTTCAGCTCTGCGCTCTGAAATACACCTGTGGGCACCCCTGGCGCACTTAGCAAACCATGGGGGCTCCCGAGCCCCACTTGAATCAAGAGCCCAGACAACAACGGACCCCGCGAGTGCGGGGTCCGTACGCATCCCTGTTTAGGGCTATATGCTCAGGCTAGCTGAAGATCTTGGTAACCTCGCCAGTCTTGAGGTTCTTGCGGTAGCGCGGATAAGCCGGCTTGGGCTCGGGGGTACCAGAGCCAATGCCAAGTGCCCACTTCAGCTTGTCTGCAATGGGGGTCTTGGGATCGGCCTCGGGGACGCTTATGTCATCGAAGTCAGCAGCGTTGACAACCTCGAAGTAGGTGGCGCCGGGCTTCCAGTAGCTGCAGAACTCGTCATGGACGTCTGCATTCTGGTTGTAGTAGCGCTCTTCGCCTGCATAGAGCTTGCGATCAGCAGAGTAGATGATCATGAAGCGGAACAGGAGGCCGGAGCAGAGCACCAGGATGGGTGCCACGTAGTTGCCCAGGACGCTGCCGCCCATGGCGATGCCGTAGGCGTTGAAGATGACAGGGACAACCAGGCCGCAGATCAGCATGCCGCCCCAGAAGATGGGGGCCCAGGAGCCGCGGACCCACTTGTCGGCAACCTTCTTGGCGTCGGTGGAAGCGGGAGCGCAGAACATCAGCAGGACGTAGAGCAGCAGGCAGACGATCTCGGCGCAGGCCAGGACCAGGTCGGCGACGTGCAGGAACTCGACGACCTCGTGCATGTTGGCAACCCACTCGGCAGTGCCGTAGAAGGCACCAGCCTGCAGCCACTCTGCCGGCAGCGGGAAGTGGCCAAAGAGCAGGGCGTCCATGCAAGCACCGGTGGACAGAGCAGAGATGGTGAACAGCATCGGCAGTGCCGGGGTGTTCCAGAAGGCCTTGGCCTTCAAGGAGCTCAGCATGGTGCCGGTGTAGACCATGACGCAGATGCCGAAGAAGCCAGCCAGACCCAGGCAGAGCTTGGCAAAGCCCTCATAGGGGATGCACGGCAGGAAGTTAAACCAGGTGATCTCCCAGATGAGGAAGAGGGCTGCGAAGACGCAGGAGAGAACCAGCACCACGGCACCCCACTTGATGACGGATGTCTTGGTGACAAAGGCTCGCTCGAATACGATCGGCTGCCCCAACTCGTAAACCAACAGGGCCACGCCGATGCAGATGATGATGATGGCCCAAAGCATAATCCAGACCAGGGAACCGGAGGTCACAAGGGACGGCTCCAGGAACAGACCGATGACGGCTGCAAAGCACAGCATGCCGCCACCGAGGCCGCCCAGATACAGATAGGTTGCAAGTTCCCAACCCCAAAACTGCTTCATTAGGACCTCCTTCCAGTGTCGCGGATGTAATAGATCTGCGGGTCAGTACCCAGCTCGGGGAAGATGCGCTCGCAGTAGTTGTTGTTGACGAGCTTTGCTGCCTCGGAGTTCGGGTCGTCCAGGTCACCGAAGATACGGGCCTTCTGGTGGCAGGTCTGCACGCAGTGGGTCTGGTAACCGGCGCGGGTGCGGTCCTTGCAGAAGGTGCACTTGCGGATCCAGCCCTCCTTCTTGTTGTAGTCGCGGGCGCCATAGGGGCAGGCGTTTGCGCACACCTTGCAGCCCATGCACTGGGTAGGCTCCACCCAGACGATGCCGTCTGCGTCCTGGCGAGATGCACCGGTGGGGCAGGCGGGCACGCATGCAGGCTTTGCGCAGTGCATGCAGATCAGCGGGGTGAAGTTCAGATGGACGTTGGGCCACTCGCCAACAGCACCCTCGGAAACAACCGGGTTGTAGATGATGTCGACAGGGAGCTCGTTCCAGGTGCGGCATGCGATGGTGCAGGAGTGGCAGCCAATGCAGCGACGCGTGTCCATGATCATTGCGTAGCGGGTCATCTAGGCCTCCTCTCCTTCCTCAACAGCTTCCTCAGCGGCCTCCACATAGGGGGTGCCGTCTGCGTTAACGCGCATGTTCGGGTCCTGCATGCTGTAGTAGGCGCCGGTCTTGCCGTCAACCAGCAGGTTGAGGGTGGCGTCGTACTTGCGCAGCGTCATGAGCTCGTAGTAAGCGCCGTTGCTGATAACCCAGCCGGAGTTGGCATCGTAGGTGAAGCCGTAGGGCAGGCTCTTGATCTTCTCGGCGCGTGCGAGGGTGTACTCGTCCAGGGTGACTTCCTGAGCGGGGTCCTGCATGCTGTAGAACTTGCCGGTCTGCTGGTCGACCAAAACGTTGAGGGTGGCATCGTACTTGCGCAGGGTGTAGCGCTCGAAGTAGGAGCCGGTGGCCTCGTCGATCAGCCAGCCGCTTGCATCCAGGTAGTAGCCGGTGCTGGGCTCGACGACCTTCTGGCGGAAGAAGTCGTACTTGAGACCCTCGGGAACCTCGACAGGTGCTGCAGGGGCGGCAACCTGGGCACCGCTGAAGTCATAGAAGACATCGTTGGCCTCGTCGACGAGGTAGTTCACACCGTCGAGTGCCAGGTAGCGGTAGCCGGTGCCGTACTGGTAGTAGGCGCCGTTGTCCTTGCCGATCATCCAGCCAGAGGCAGCGTCGAAGTACTGGGTCTTCTCTGCGTTCCAAGCCTTGCGGGTCTTGTAGTCCCACTCGAGGCCAGCGGGGACCTCAAAGTCGGGCTGGGCGAAGATGGGCTCGTTGAAGGGAAGCGCGCGGGGCGGGTTCTTCACGTAATCCCAGTCGATGCCAGGCTCGCGGCGATTGCCGGGGATGGAGAACAGGGAGTCCTCATAGGTGAACTCATGGTCGGTCTCGGTGCACTTGTAGACCTTGCAGAGCAGACCGCGGTTTGCCCAGCAGCCGGTCATGGGGCAGCAGTCCTCGTCGTCAACGGAGGTCAGCATGTTGGTGTTGGACTCCATGCAGCCAAAGGGCTGGAAACCCTCATGGGAGCGCTCGGGGAACCACCAACCGCGCTGGGTGTAGATCACGCGGGGGTCGAGGCTGGGCTCGACGTTAGCACGCTGCTTGATGCGGCCGCGGCGGGTCTCGATCCAGCACCAGTCGTTGGCCTTGATGCCCAGCTTCTTGGCGGTATCCGGGTGGATGGTGAAGTGGGGATCGGGGATGACAAAGCGGAAGATCGGGTTGTTGAAGTGCTCGGAATGGCAGTAGGGCATGAAGCCGCCGCCAGTGGTGAGCACCAGGGGGAACTCATCTGCAACCTCGGGATGCTCGGTCTCGTTCTCGGAGGGCTCGAGGTAGACGGGCAGGCCGGGGAGACCCAGCTCCTCGAGGACAGAGGACTTGAGCTCGACCTTGCCAGAAGCCGTGCAGAAGTAGCCGCGCTTGAGGTGCTTGGCCTGCTGCAGGGGCGGGTAGTACATGCGGAAGCGCTCGACGAAGTCGTCGTAGCTGGTGATGGGGAGGTTGAGCGGCTTGAGAACGTCGAAGAACTCGTCCTCGAGGCGCTCGTTGGGCCAGAACTTCTGCTCGTCCTGACCGCAGGCCAGACCCAGGTCACGCCAGATGTTGTAGTCGGTCTTGCGCTCGTAAGCAGGCTCGACGCCGCGCTGGTGGCAGACGATGGAGTCCGTGACACCGTAGTTGGTGTGGATGACGGGGCGCTCGATAGCACCGGCAACGGGCAGCACGTAGTCTGCCTGCAGGGCGGTGGGGGTCATGACGTACTCGAGCACGACCAGGAACTCGACCTGCTTGGTTGCCTCGTACACCATCTTGGAGTCGCCGTAGGAGCTCAACGGGTTGGAGCCAGAGACGAAGAGGGCGCGGATCTTGTAGGGCACGCCGGTGAGGATGGCCTTGAAGATGGACGGGCCGTGGGCCTCGCACATCCACTCGGCGGTGAATGCCTTGCCCCACTTCTCCTTGGAGATGCCAGCCAGGCGGTCGTAGCCGGGGAAGGTGGTCAGCGGGAACTTGTCAGCGCCGATCTGCTTGGCCTTGACCTCCTCCGGGAGCTCCTCGTTGAACTCGAGCTCGTAGTCGGTGATGTAGGCGGCAGGGCCGGGCATGCCGTCGCCACCGGGAACATCGAGGTTGCCGGTGATGGCGCGCAGGATCTGGCGGGCATGGGAGCCGGCGCCGGAGGACTTGCCCAGCTGGTCCCAGGTGCAGCCCCACTGGATGTTACCGGGGGTGTTGGTGGCGTACATGCGGGCAGCCTGGCGGATCAGCTCGGGGTCGAGCCAGGTCTTCTCGGCGGCCCACTCGGGATCGTACTGGTCGATGTGCTCGACCAGCTCGTCAAAGCCGATGCACCACTCGTCAACGAAGTCCATGTCATAGATGTACTCGTTGCAGATGACGTTGATCATAGCCAGCGCCAGAGCGGTGTCGGAACCCGGGCGCAGGGGGAGCCACAGGTCTGCGTGAGCAGCGGTCTCCGTGTAGCGGGGGTCGACGACGATGATCTTCATGCCGGTCTGCCTCTGCAGATCGAAATAGCCGTGGGCTGCGGGGAGGTTGGCGGCACCGGGGTTGAAGCCCCACAGGATGACGCACTTAGAGCCGCCCAGGTCGGTCTCGAAGGGAGACCAGCCGGCCACTGCGGTCTCGACCATGAAGGTGGGGACCCAGCAGAGCAGGGAGTTGTGGCACACGTTGGGGGTGCCGAAGAGGTTCATGAAGCGGCGGCGTGCCCAGTCGTCGGTACGCAGGGTACCGGCGATGGCAGCCACGGCCTCTGCGCCGCTCTCTGCCTTGATGGTGTTGATCTTGTCTGCGATCTCTGTCAGAGCCTGGTCCCAAGAGACGCGCTCCCACTTGTTCTCGCCCTTCTTGCCCGCGCGCTTGAGCGGGTAGTTGATGCGAGTCGGGGCATCGTAGAAAGTCATTGCCTGGTTGCCACGTGCGCACAGACCACCGGCGTTGGACGTGTTGGGATCGCCCTCGGTGTACAGCAGCTCGCCATCCTTAACATAGGCGAGAACGCCGCAGTTGTGGTGGCAGAAGTAGCAACAGGTTTTCCTGACCTCGACACCCTCCATCTGAAGGACTTCGAGTTTCCTGTCTGTCACTTGCTCCTCCTTTTCCTTCTTCTCTCTCAGCATCTTGCAAACACCGGCAAGCGGTGCCCACTGCAAGTATCGCCCGCTCCTCTCCCCTGCTCTCTCCCTTCCCAAATAGAAAGAGGGCACAGAGATACCGCGGCCACGATATTCCAACCCATAATGGACCAAATCGATACCGCCCTCAACAGAAAACCCACCGCGAAGAACCGATGAAGTGGCAAATGGTTTATGTTTTTTGAAGGATAATAATTAGTCGGCATTCGCACCGTGACAGAGCGGTATGAACCGCAACGTTAGCCGCTGAATAGACGAGCAGGCCCCGGAACGCTACCGAACGCGCCGGGGCCTGCATGCTTGCTATTGGAGCCGAGGACTCTAGAGGGGCTGCTCCTCTGTGACCTCCGCGCATTCGAGGAGGTGCTTGTTGGCAGCGTAGCGACGGGCCGCCATCTCGAGGCCCTTGAGCTGCTCTTCCTCCCCTGCTTCCCTCAGGTTGTCGATCATGAGCTTGCCGCGGTTGTTGGACATGAGGTTGGCAACGTACAAGACGTCTTCCTCTGTCTGCTCGATGCCGTAGTGGCGCGCCCAGGCGTCGAGCACAAAACCCTGGACCAGCATCTCCCTGACCTGGAGCATCAGCATCATGTTGAACTGCTGCTTGTCCATGCCCTGGGCGGCGAGCAAGCCGTCGAGGTCGGTGCCCTGGGTGCGGGCCTGCTCCTCGTAGGTGCGCAGGAGGTCGTCACGCGTGGACTCGTACCACACGTCGTCGATGCTGCCCTTGAAGCGGGTGGCCAGAGCGCGGACCGCGCGGTCCATGAGCTCGCCGTCCGCCGCCTTCACGGCCTCTTGCTCGAGCTGCTTGCGCGTGCGGGCGCGGAAGGTCTCGACGTCCTTGCAGAGCATGATGTGCTTGGAGACCCACTCGTCTGTGAGCTCGGGCTCCGCCTCCTTGAGGACGCAGCGCAAGGTGACCTCCGCATGGAAGGGCCTCTCCTTGGCGTCTGGGTCGTCGAAGTCCGGAGCGTCGAAGTCGAAGGACTTGGACTCACCCACCTTCATGCCCACGACGTTGCGGTCGAAGCCGATGGGCATGTAGCCCTGGCCCAGCGAGTAGACCTGTTTTTCGCTGCACAGGCCCTTGACCTCTTCGCCGTCTTTGTCGACGTGAATGGAGATCTCTATGTTGTCCTTGGGGCCGGCAACCTGGCGCTTGGTGGGGACGTAGTCCTTTGAGGCGCCGTCCATGATCTGCTTGATGCGCGCTTCCAAGACCTCGTCTGTCACCACGTAGACCGGGCGGGTGATCTGCACGGGCTCGTAGCTCTCGAGCTCGTACTGGGGGGCGGGGGGAAGCTTCCTCTTGGTGTCTGCCATGTGCGCCCCTACAGCGCCTCGAGCTTGTCTGCGATGCCGGCGTACCAGCTGTTCTCTATGTCCTCGACCTTGCCGGCGTCGACCTGAGCGGTGACCTGGGGCTCCATGGGGATGCGCGCCCAGGCGTCGATGTGCTTTTCCTTGGCGATGTACTCGACTTCAGACTTGCCGAAGATCTCGTGCTTCTCGTTGCAGGTGGGGCACTGGTAGTAGGACATGTTCTCGACGAGGCCCAGGACGGGGACCTTCATGCTCGCGCACATGCGGATGCACTTCTCGACGATCATGTTCACCAGGACCTGCGGGGACGAGACCACGATGGCGCCCGCGATGGGGAACTGCTGGAAGACGGTCATGGGGATGTCGCCCGTGCCCGGGGGCATGTCGATGAGCAGGTAGTCGAGCTCGCCCCAGTTGATGTCGCTGTAGAACTGGGTCAGCACGCCGTTGAGGACGGGACCGCGCCACAGGAAGGGCGTTGCCTCGTCTGCAGTGAGCATGTTGGTGGAGACGATCTTGATGCCGGTCTTGGTCACTGCGGGCAGCAGCATGCCGTCCTCGTCGACCTGCGGGGCGCTGTGCACACCGAAAGAGCGGGGAATGGACGGGCCCGTGATGTCTCCGTCGAGGATGCCGACCTTCTTGCCGCGGCGCTGCAGCTCGCAGGCGAGCAGGGCGGTGGTGAGGGACTTGCCCACGCCGCCCTTGCCGCTGGCGACGGCAATGATCTTGTTGATCTTGGTGCCCTCGTGCTGCTTGAGGGCCTGAGGTTCTGTGCGCTCTCCGCAGGAAGAGTCCCCGCAAGAGCCGCAGCTTCCGCTGCATCCAGCCATGATGTTTCCTCCAATAGCCAAAGAAACGGCAGGCACTGCCCGCCGATGCGTATAGACGTCAGTTCCTTATAACCCAAAGGGCACGGCGCTAGGGTGACGAAACGGTGACTTATGAGCGTGGCGTGCCTGCTGCCACACGCTGGAAGGGGGACCATACAGCTGTCATAATCAGTGCCCAGAGAAGCAAAGGAAGCCCTGCAGCGTGAGCGCGGGGCGCAGGCAGGAGGAAGAGCCTATGGGAACTGGGAGGAACACCGTGCGAGGCGGGCAGCGAGGTCCCAGCACCAGGGAATCCCTTGCAGACGCCCTGGTTGGCTTGCTTTCTCAAGGCGAGGCACTGGACACGCTGCGCGTCAAGCAGATCACAGACGCATGCGGCATCGACCGCCAGACCTTCTACTACTACTTCAAGAGCATCCCCCAGCTGGCCCAATACGCATATGAGCGCGAGCTGGAGCGGGCCTTTGGACAGGCGGGCGCACGGGAAACGGGGCGGCAGGGATGGAAGGAGAGCGCGAGTGAGACCCTGAACTGGCTGGCCGAGAACCCGGCCCTCAAGGAGATGATCGTGCCGGCGCTCGGGGACAAGGGCCTGCGGGAGGAGCTGCTCGAACTCGTTAACCGCGAGCTCGAGCAGGAGTTCCTTCCCAAGCTGTCGGCCGCCGGCATGGAAGAGGACAGCGCCCGGGAGCGCTGCCGCTACATCGCGCACATGCTGGAGTCCGCCCTCATGAGCTGGCTCAACGGCGACATCGTGGCAGAGCCCACCCATGTGCTCGATTGCATAGAGGAGATGCTCGAGGATTACCTCGCCGGATTGGAGCTGCGCTTGAGCCGGCAGGCCTAGTCCAGGCCGCCGTCCTTCATCATCTTGGCGATGGCCTTCATGTCGACGCCCTCGAGCCCGGGGATGCCGGCACTGCGGCCGAAGAGCCCCTTGCGCTTCTTGCCCTTCTTGCCCTTGGACGCCTGCTCGGCCTGCTTTGCCTTGGCGGTGAGCTTCTTCACCATCTTGCGGGTCTCGTTGAACTTCTTGATGACCTGGTTGACCTCCGTGACGCTCAGGCCGCAGCCGCGGGCGATGCGCGCGCGCCTGCTGCCGTTGAGCACCTGGGGCTTGCGGCGCTCCTCTGGCGTCATGGAGTTGATGATGGCCTCGACGCGGTCGAGCTCGCCTTCGTCAACCCTGCCCTCTGCCTGGGCCTTGGCACCGCCGGGCAGGGCCTCGACAAGCTTGTTGAGACCGCCCATCTTGCGGGTCTGGCCGATGACCGTGTAGAAGTCCTCGAAGGTGAACTCCGCCTTGGCGAGGCGCTCAGCCTCCTCCGCGGCGATCTGCTGCTCTTGGACCTCGACGGCTTTCTCGATAACAGAGAGCACGTCGCCCATACCCAAGATGCGGCCGGCCATGCGGCTGGGATGGAAGACCTCGAGGGAGTCGGGCTTCTCTCCCGCGCTGATGAAGGCGATGGGCTTGCCGGTGACCTCGCGAATGGAGAGGGCACCGCCGCCGCGGGCATCGCCGTCCATCTTGGACATGATCACGCCGTCGAAGTCGACTTTTTCCGCAAAGGCGGCTGCCGTGGTGACAGCGTCCTGGCCGGTCATGGCGTCGACCACGAAGAAGATGTAGTCGGGCTTCACCGCGTCGCGGATGGCGACGGCCTCGTCCATCATGGCCTCGTCAACGTGGAGGCGGCCAGCGGTGTCGATGATGACCACGTCTCTCAGGTTGTCGATGGCATCGCGGACCGCGCCCTTGGCGATGCCGACCGGGTCGGCGCCGTCCCCGCGGAAGACGCGCACGCCCTGCTCGTCGCCGAGGGTCTGCAGCTGGTCTGCGGCAGCGGGGCGGTAGACGTCGCAGGCGGCGAGCAGCGGGGTGTGCCCCATCTTGGTGAGGCGGTATGCCAGCTTGGCGCTGGCGGTGGTCTTGCCGGAGCCCTGCAGGCCGACCATCATGATGACGCCCGGGATGCGGCTGCCAAAGTCGAGACGGACGGTTTCTCCACCCAGCAGGGCCGTGAGCTCGTCGTTGACGATCTTGACGACGTTTTGGGCGGGGGTCAGGCTGTCCATGACATCGGCCGTGAGGCAGCGCTCCTTGGTGCGCTTAACGAATCCCTTGACCACCTTGAAGTTGACGTCTGCCTCGAGCAACGCCATGCGGATCTCCTTCATGGCGGCATCGATGTCTGCCTCGGTGAGACGGCCCTTGCTCTTGAGGCCGCCGAAGACGCCCTGGAGCTTTGCAGAAAGGTTCTCGAACATAGGATCTTCCTCGGTATTGGTTGCGTGACGGTGCTAGGCCTGGCGCATCTCGCCAAAGAGCGCCTCGGCAAAGGCGTGGGGGTCGAAGGGCTGAAGGTCCTCGATGGACTCGCCCACCCCCATGCGCAGGATGGGCAGCTGCAGCTCGTGCGAGACAGCCACGGCGATGCCTCCCTTGGCCGTGCCGTCGAGCTTGGTCATGACCACGCCGTCCAGGCCCAGGGCCTTGTTGAACTCGCGCGCCTGCTGCAAGCCGTTCTGACCGGTGGTGGCATCGATGACGAGCACCACGCGCACGGGAATGGAGGCGCGCTTGCGCGTGACAGCCACGACCTTCTCGAGCTCGCGCATGAGGTCGGCGCTGGTGTGGAGGCGCCCCGAGGTGTCGATGAGCACGAGGTCGCTGCCCAGCTCCTCCGCGCGCTCGAGCACGTCATAGCACACCGAGCCGGGGTCTGCCCCGCGCTCGCGCTTGACGACCTCTACGCCGCTGCGCTCTCCCCAGGCGTCGAGCTGCTCGATCGCCGCAGCGCGGAAGGTGTCTGCGCTGCCGATGAGGGGCTTGCGGCCCTGGGCGAGCGCCTGGTTTGCGAGCTTGCCCACCGTGGTGGTCTTGCCCGCCCCGTTGATCCCCACAAAGAGCACGCACACGGGGTTTTCGTCGAAGGGGTCCGGGTCTGCCTGGGTGAAGAGGCCCTCGATGGTCTGGGCCAGCAGATCGAGGACGGCGTAGGCGTCTGGGAGGGCCTTGCGCGTTGCGGTATCCCTCAAGCGCTCGACGATCTCCTCTGCGGCCTGGGCGCCAAGGTCTGCCAGGATGAGGGTCTCCTCAAGATCCTCCCAGAAGTCCTCGTCTACCTCGGGTCCGCGTTTGAACAGGACGTTCATGCTCTCGGTCAGGCTCTGGCGGGCCCTCGCAAGGCGTTCTTTCAGGGACATGGGAACCTCCTCCCCTGGCTGGTTGACACTACTGGGCGCCGCTGAACGACTCGACGTCGCGCGCCGCATTGGGGCCGCTCGCGCTGCGAATGGCCTGGTCGAGCTTTTGGCTGACGAGCTTAGAGACTCCGTCGCTGCGCATGGACACACCGTAGAGAAGGTCGGCCATCTCCATGGTGCGGCGCTGGTGGCTGATCATGATCACCTGGGTGGACTCGCGGATGGAGTCCAGGTACGAGAGCAGCCTGCGGAGGTTGGTGTCGTCGAGGGCGGCCTCGACCTCGTCGAGGATGTAGAAGGGCGTGTTGTTGACCCTGTACACCGCGAACATGAGGGCCAGGCTCACCAAGCTCTGCTCGCCGCCGGAAAGCAGGCTCTGCTTGCGCACCGCCTTGCCGCGCGGTTGGGCATGGACCTCGACGCCGGTGGTCTCCGGGTTCTCTGGGTCTGTGAGCTCGAGGTGGCCCTGCCCGCCGGGGAACAGCGACTGGATGATCTCTTGGAAGTTGGCATTGACCTGGTTGAAGGTCTCCATGAAGCGGTTGCGCATCTTGCGGTCTATGGCAGCGACGATGCGGTCGAGCGCCTTTGCCGCGCCTTCGAGGTCCTCGACCTGGATGGCGATGAAGTCCCGCCTCTCCTTGAGCTTGCGGTACTCCTCGACTGCGACGGGGTTGACGCTGCCCAGGCCCTTGATGCGCTTGGAGAGCCTGTCGCGGCGCTGCTCGAGCTCTGCGCGGTCCTCCGGTGCCGGCATCTCTAAGGCGATGTCGAGCAAGACGCCGTTTTCCTGCGTGATGACCTTGATGGCCTGCTCGACGCGCACCTCGAGCTTCGACTTCTCTATGCGCACCTGGACCAGGCCCTCGCTCGCCTCGTCGAGTTGCGCCTGCTGCTCTTGGGCGGCGCGGCGCGCCTCCTCGATGGTGTTGCGCAGGTCTCCCTGCCCGGCCTGCTCGAGCTGGGCGCGGTCCCTCAACATCTCGGCCTTTTCGCGCACGACGTCGCGCAGCTCGGTGAAGAGCTGGTAGAGGGGCTCGACCCTCAGGCGCAGAATCTCCAGGTTGTGCTCGGTCTGGTGCGAGACCTCGAGCTGCTCTTCGAGCTGCTGGATAGTGCGGGTGCTGGACTCGCAGGTGGAGCGCAGGTGGCGCTCGCGCTCGCGGATAGTGGCGAGCTCGACTTGGAGCTGTTGGATGCGGGTGGTGGCGGCCGTCTCTTCCTGGAAGAGCCCGGTGCGCTGCTCCTTGGACGCAGCAGCCTGCTCTTCGAGCTGGACGCGCTCCTCGGCAAGCTGCTCCTTGCGCTCCTGGAGCTCGGCCACGCGCTGGCGCGTCTCCTCGGTTTCTCGCGCTACCTTCTCGCGGCGCAGGCTAATCTCCTCGCGCTCCTGCATGAGGCCGGTGATGCTCGCTTCCAGGCGGCCCACCTCCTCGCGCAAAGAGTCCCTCTCACCGTTGAGCTGGGCAATCGACTGCGAGAGCTCGAAGTCGTCGGCCTGGGCGAGCTGGAGCCTGGACTCGGCGAGGGAGAGCTCCTCCAAGGCAGCCTCGACGGCGGCCTGGGCGGCGGGGATCTCTTGCCCCAAGGCGGCGATGCGGCGCTTGCGGGCCAGGACGCCCTCTGTGTCTGCAGAGGGCTGGCCGATGCAGATCTTGCCGCTGGGCCACACCACCACACCCTCGCGGGTGACAAAGCGCGCGCCCGATCCGCTGTGCACGGCGCTGAGCGCGGACTCGAGGCTGTCTGCCAGGTAGACGTCTCCCAGTAGGACCTCTGCCATCGCAGCATGGCGCGGCTCGACGTCGAGCAGCTCGAGCAGGCGCGTGCCGCTTGCGCACACATCCTGGACGTTGGCGCAGCCCTCAAGGGGTACGAGGGTCAGCTCGCCGCCTTCCTCGTCGCCCGCGAGCAGACGCTCTGCAAGCTTGAGCGCGCTGGCAGTGTCTTGCGTTGCCAAGCCAAAGAGGTCTTCTCCCAGCAGGAGCTCGACCAGATGCTCGAGCTCTGCCGGCGCGCGCAGCAGTTCGCTCAGGGGCGCGACGATGCCGTCCCCCTCTGCGCGCTGGGCAAGCGCCCGGCTGAGCAGGGGACTCGCATCGTCGAAGGCGCGGTCGACCTCCTTGAGGCCCTTCAGCTCTGCCTGGAGCTCCGCGACAGCATCGCGCTTGTCCCCCACCACGCGGCGGGCGTCGTCGACGAGGCGCACGCGCTTGTCGATGTCGCTCTTGGCAAGGGCGGACTCGTGCTGAAGGCCTTCGAGGCGCTCCTCGAGCTCGCCGATGCGGGAGCGGCGCGCAGCGAGCGTGGCCTGGGTTGCACCGAAGCTGTCGTCGATCTGCTGGACGCGGCGCTTGAGCAGGTCGTCTTCGACATCGGCCGTAGCCAGGCTCTCGGTTGCCTTGAGCACCTGGAGGGTGAGCTCGTCGATCTGGCGCTCATGCGAGCGAAGAGCCCCATTGAGGTGCCCGAGCTCTATGTCCTGGCTCTTGCGCTGCTTGCGGGTCTCCTCGAGGGAGATGCTCGCCTCCGACACCTGGCCCTGGACGGTCTTGAGCGAGGCCTCTGCCTCGACCTGCTCCACGCTCGCCCTCTCCAGGCGCTCGCGGGACTCAGTCAGGCCCCTCTCGCTCTGGTGAATGGTCTGACGCAGCTCCGAGAGGCGGGTCACCATGTTGCGGCCCTTCTCCTCGAGCAGGAGCATGCTGCTGTCGAGCTGGGCGAGCACCATCTGGCAGCGGCGGCGCTGCTCGGCGAGGTCGCCCACGAAGAGGCCCTTCTCCTCGAGCAGGCGCTGCAGCTTCTCCAGCTCGCGGTTGCGCTCGTCAAGACGGTAGCGCACGAGCTCTACGCCGGCATCCGCCTCCTTCTCGCGCAGCTCGAGGGCCTCCCACTCGCGCTGGAGCGAGCGCAGGTCGTCAACGGCCAGCGTCAGGTTGACCTCCTTGAGCTCGCCGGCGAGCTGCTCGTACTGCCTGGCGCGGCTCGCCTGACGCTCGAGCGGCCTGAGCTGGCGGTCGATCTCTGCCGCGATATCGTTGACGCGCTCGAGCTCGGCGTCCATGTTGCGGAGCTTCTTTGCGGCGCGCTCCTTGCGCTTCTTGTGCTTGAGGATGCCCGCGGCCTCTTCGATGAGCACCCTGCGGTCCTCTGGGCGGGACTGCAGGAGTGACTGCAGCGCGCCCTGCGAGATGATGGAGTGCGCGTCGCGGCCCAAGCCGGAGTCGTTGAGCACGTCGAGTATGTCCATGAGGCGGCTGGGGCTGCCGTTGATGAGGTACTCGCTGTCTCCGCTGCGGTACATGCGGCGCGTTATGACGACCTCGTTGAAGTCGAGGGGCAGCGTTCCATCGCTGTTGTCGAGCACGAGGTCGACCTCGGCCAAGCTCACAGCCTGGCGCGCGCTGCTGCCGGCGAAGATGACGTCTTCCATGGCCTGGCCGCGCAGCTGCTTGGCGCTCTGCTCGCCGAGCACCCACAAGACCGCGTCGCTGACATTCGACTTGCCAGAGCCGTTGGGCCCCACGACGACGGTCATGCCGGGCTCGAGCCTGAGCACAGAGCGGTCTGCGAACGACTTGAATCCTTTGAGAACAAGCGATTTGAGATACACGCGCAACCCTTTGTTTGCAGGTGGGCATAACTGATTGATTCTAGCACGGAGCCCGCTGTGGGCAGTCTACTTGACAACCCCCAGGGTCTCGAGCGCCTGCTGTGCGGCAGCGGCCTCGGCAGCCTTCTTGCTGTGGCCCTCGCCCGTGCCGATGAGCTCTTCCCCGCAGTACACGGCAGCTTGGAAGACGCGGTCGTGCGGGGGCCCGATGATGTCCGTGATCCGGTAGGTGGGCTTGCGGCGCCGCGCCTGGAGGTACTCCTGCAGCGAGCTCTTGGGGCTCTCCGGCTCTGTGGCGATGTCGCGGCTGATATGGGGTCCGAGCGTCCTCATAACCCACTCGCGGGCAACGTCTATGCCGGCATCGAGGTAGAGGGCGGCGACGATGGCCTCGTAGACGTTTTCCAGGGCGCTGTGGAGACCGCGGCCCTGGGTGCCGGCTTCCGAGTCCCCGAAGATGATGCACTCGCCCAAGCCCAGGTCACCGCACACCTGCGAGAGGCTCGCGCCGCTCACGAGGCTCACCTTGATGCGGGTGAGGCCGCCTTCTTCCAGGTCTGGGAACATCCCAAAGACCTCTTCTGCGATGATGGCCCCAAGAATGCTGTCTCCCAGGAACTCGAGGCGCTCGTAGTTGTCCCCGCTCTTGGTGTACTTGACATAGCTGGGGTGCGTGAGGGCCACCTGCAGGAGGCCAGGGACGTTGAACTCGCGGCCGATGATCTGCTGGGCCTGCTCGATGCGCTGCTCGTGCTCGGGGCTGACCTCCGGGATGCTCAGCTTGCTCAGCAGCTTGCTTGGTCTGCGCGCCACCATCACTGGGCCTCCCCGATCGCCGCAGCGAGCTTTGCAGGCATGCCCATGCGAATGGCAGAGGCCGTTGCCAACACGCCGCTGCAGACAGCTTGGGTGTTGCTGTTGCCGTGCCCGATGAGGCACACGCCCTTCACGCCCAGGAGCTGGGCTCCGCCGTACTCGTCTGCGCTCACCTTTGACATGAGCTCCTTGAGCGCGGGCTTGATGAGCAGCGCGCCGATCTTGGTCCTCAGAGAGCCCATGAGGGTCTGCTTGAGCGAGCCGAGCAGCGCCTTGCCCACGCCTTCGTAGGTCTTGAGCGCCACGTTGCCCGTAAAGCCGTCTGTGACGATGACGTCAAAGCCGCCCAGGGCGATGTTCTTCCCCTCTGCGTTGCCGGCAAAGCCAGGGAGCTCTTCCTTGAGGAGCTGGTGGCAGTCCTGGGCAAACTGCGAGCCCTTGGTCTCTTCTTCTCCGATGTTGAGCAGACCCACGCTGGGATGCTCAAGGCCGAGGGCAACCTGCGCGTAAACCTGCCCCATCTTGGCGAACTGAAGCAGGTACTCGGGCTTGCAGTCTGCGTTGGCGCCCATGTCGCAGAGTATGGTCTTGGCAACCGGACTGGGGACCACGCTCGCGATGCAGGGGCGCTTGACCCCGGGGATGCGGCCCATGACGAGGGTGGCGGCAGACATGCAGGCACCGGTGCTGCCCGCGCTGAAGAAGCCCTGGGCCCTCCCCTCCTTCACCAGGCGGCAGCCCACCACGATGCTGGAGTCCTTCTTCCTGCGGACTGCGTTGGCAGGGTGCTCACCCATCTCTATAACCTGGGTTGTGGCCATCGCCTCGCAGCGCTCGTGCGCGGCGGCGAAGGGCTCGACCACCTCTGCCGGGCCGGTGAGAATCACCTGGATGTCTTGCGCAGCGGCAAGGGCCTGCTCCACGCCCTCGAGCACGACTGCAGGGGCGTCGTCACCGCCAAGCGCGTCGACAACAACTGTGACCATCTCCATGACGGTCTCCTCTCTGGTGTATCGCACACGCTTCCACGGGCCGCCGGGCCCCCACAAGCTTGTGCGATGCGTTACGGTCAGCTTCACAGGATACCCGCGTCATGCGGCGCACGCAAAAACCGCAGGGCAACGGTTTGCCCGTGCGCCCTGTTGCAGCTGCCTACAGAAAGGGAGCCGGCGATCTTGAACCGCCGGCTCCCTATCGAAAACGTTGTATGACTGCTAGCGCAGCTTACTCGACCTCGAGCACCTCGCGGTCCTTGTAGTAACCGCAGCTGGGGCACACGCGGTGGGGCAGCTTGACCTCTCCGCACTGAGGGCAGACGGAGCGAGCGGGGGTAGCGCAGCGGTCGTTTGCAGAGCGGCGAGCATGGGTGACAGCTCGGCCAGTCTTCCTTTTGGGTACAGCCATGATCGTAACCTTTCCTACACGGCCCT
Organism: Coriobacteriales bacterium; assembly: GCA_051876075.1. GTDB lineage: Bacteria > Actinomycetota > Coriobacteriia > Coriobacteriales > QAMH01 > W2P13-069. Next base: position 56,027 of record JBJEHM010000023.1, on the reverse strand, counting down.
CCGTGTGGGGAAGCCGTAAATCCTAAACACGCGAATTGGTATATTAACATGCAAACTCGCAAAAGGGAAGGGAGTTTTTAGCCCTCCCCTTGGGGCAGCTCGACGGCGGAATCTTGCCGAGGAGCCGGCTCGCCGGGCTGTGGCTGTTCGATGGGCTCCTCACACTGAGGTGCCTTGGGAGCAGCCTTGGATGCGGGGGTGCGCACGAGCAGTGCCACCGTCTCGAGGTGCTTGGTGTGGGGGAACATGTCCACGGGAACGAGTCGCTTGAGCGTGTAGGCGCCTTCGAGGGCCTGGATGTCCCTGAGCTGCGTCTCTGGGTTGCAGCTGATGTACACGACCCTCTTGGGGCGCGCTGCCAGCAGGCCTTGGATGAAGTCCTCGGAGACACCCGCGCGCGGCGGGTCGAGGAAGACCACGTCAAAGCGCTCCCCGCAGTCGCGCAGGAAGGCCCCCGCATCCGCCTGGATGAAGGTGGCCCCATTGACCTTGTTGATGCGCGCGTTTTCCTGCGCTATCTCCACCGCAGCGGGCGTTGTCTCCACGCCCACTAGGGAAACCGGCCTGATCTGGAGCTCCTTGGACGCCTTCTTGCCCTTTGCGGCAGCCTTTGCGGCCTTCTTCTTGTGGAAGCCCGCCGGCTGGCCCTCCCTCTGGCGCTGCAAGCAGCGCTTTGCAGCCACGATGCCGATGGTGCCGATGCCGCAGTAGGCGTCGAGCACGGTCTCGCCACCCTTCAGACCCGCAAGCTCGACTGCGGTCTCGTAGAGGAGCTCTGTTTGGCGGGGGTTGGTCTGGTAGAAGGCGGAGCTGGGGATGCGGAAGGTCTGCCCGCAGAGCCTGTCCTCTATCCACCCCTGACCGAACGCCACCTGCTCCCTGTTGCCCAACACGGCGTTGGTGTCTCGGGTGTTGATGTTGAACACGACGGTCGAGATCTCTGGGTGGGCGTCCCTCAAAGCCTTGACGAACTCCTTCTTGTGCGGGAACTCCTTGCTGTTGACCACCAGGGTGACCATGACCTGGCCCGTCTCTGCCGCGCAGCGCACCACCGCGTGGCGCAGCAGCCCCCTGCCCTCGTCTTCCCTGTAGGCCTTGATGCGGAAGCTGCGGCACAGCTGGGCGATGGTCTCAAGGATGGGGCGGGCGCGAGGGTCTTCGACCAGGCAGCTGGGGCATTCGACAAGCTGGTGCGTGCCCGCCTTGTACATACCATGGCGCAGGCTCCCCTTCTCTCCCGGCTGGTAGGGCGTCATCGCCTTGGCGCGGTAGTGCAGGGGCTCGTCCATCCCCACGACCTCCTGGGGCTCGACGCCCGTGGAGGCGAAGAGCTCGGCCAGGGACGCGCGCTTGCGCTCGAGCTGTATGGGATAGGGCACGGCCAGCCACTCGCAGCCGCCGCACTGGGCTGCCTGCGGGCAGGTGGGGGTCTTGTAGTACTCGGTCATCGGCTCTCCTCAGACGAAACGAGGCCCACGTGAGCGAGCCTCGTCAGAACACGGTGATGCAGCAGCAGGCTTAGTCCTCAGGTTCCTGCGGCTCCTCCTCGATGAAGACCAGGTTGCCCTGCTCATCAAACTCCAGGTAGCCCTCTGCGCCGTCCTCGAAGATCGCAGAGAGGGCTTTCTCGAGCTCCGCGGCCTCTTCGGGCGAAAGCTCGGGGGGCTCTTCCTCTTCCAAGGTGGCGACGGCGTCGCCGTATTCCCTGGCAGCCTCCTGGCCGCGCGCGACGTCGTCCTCGCTGAAGCTCAGCCCGGCGAGCGCGGCGAAGGGATTCATCGGGTCCGGCTGCTGGGCGCAGTCGCACTCGCCCTTGTTGAGGTCCTGCCCACAGTGGGGACACAGACCCTTGCAATCGTCCTTGCACAGCACGACGAAGGGCGTCGCATAGCACAGGGAGGCGAGGATGTTGTACGAGATGTCGAAGCTGCCGTCTGCGTCGACAACGTCGACCTCGTCTTCCTCGTAACCCTGAGCAAGATCCGCCTCGTTGAGGAGGAAGTACCCTTGGAGCTCGGCCGAGACCTCCACGGTTGCAGGCTCGAGGCAGCGGGCGCACTCGGTGGTGGCCACGGCGCTGACCTCGCCCTGGAGAAGGACGGCCTCGCCCGTGTTGGTGAGCGTTGCGGTGTAGCTCCAGCCAGCGGGAGTCTCCATGACCATGCCGCCGACCTCGTAGGAGGGCTCGTCCAGCACGCCACTCAGCCTGCGGACGCCCCCGAGCTCGGCGAGCTCTGGGTAGATTGACTGCTCGAAGGCCTGCATGGCCCTCCCTTCATGTTGCACGCGCGCTAGTCTGCGGAGCTGTTGTTGAGGCGCGCGCGGCAGCGGGTGACGTTCTTCAGGAGGTTGTCCAGGTTGGTCTCGAGGTTGGCGAAGATCTGGTCTGCATAGTCCTCGGCGCCAACGCGCATCTCACGCTCGCGCATCATCGCCTCTTCGATGATGTCCGTGGCCTTGGCCTCGGCGATGCGGACGACCTCCTGCTCGGAGGCGATCTGGTCTGCCTGGCGCTCTGCATCCTCGAGGATGCGGTTTGCGTCGATCTCTGCGGCCTCGATCATGCCCTGGCGGTCGCGGACGATGATGCGCGCCTGGCGGAGCTCCTCGGGCAGGATGTCGCGGATCTCGTCGATTATCTCGAAGATCGGGCCGATCTCGACTTGGCGCTTCTGGCTGTTGCCCAGGACGGGCTTGGAATTCTCGATGCGCTCGGCAAGCTCGTCAAGCAGCTCCTCGATGCCGGCTTCATCCATGGGGGCACCTCCTCTGTGGTGTGTTTTTTGCTACGTTTGCGGTGCGCTGGAAAAAGGGCGCACGTTGACACACATACTAGCATAGGCCCAGCTCGATTGAGATGAATATGCTGGCGCCGGCAGAAGACTCCGGCGCGCCGTCGCTAGGACTTGCGAAGAACCCCCGTCACAGCACCGCAGCTCAGCTGCTCGCGCGTCACGGCACGCCCGTCTGCGAGCACGTAGCCGTCGAGCAGCTCGAGCAGCGGAGTGACGACGAAGTCCCGCTCCATGAGGCGCGGGTGCGGCAGCGTGAGGCGGGGGTCAGCGCTGACCACCCCTTCGTAATCGAGCATGTCGAGGTCAAGGGTGCGCGGCCCGTTTGCCTCCAAGCGCAGCCTCCCCTGCTCGTCCTCGATCGCATGGAGGAGCTCAAGCAGCTCCGCGGGGGCAAGGCTGGTCTCCAGCACGGCGACCGCGTTGGCAAAGGGGGCCTGGTCCTCCTTGTAGGCGGGCTCGCTCTCCACATACGAGCTCACGGAATACACCCACACGCCGGGAGCGCGCCTCAGGGCCGCGATGGCGGCATCGAGCTGGGCGCAGCGGTCCCCGATGTTGGAGCCCAAGGCGATGACGGCGCGCTTGGAGCTGGCAAAGGTGCGCGCCGTGGTGGCCACATCGTGCACACGCGCTACGATCGCTCCCTCGCGGCATGCCGCAGCAGCGCACAGGGCGCTTGCGGCATCGCGCTCGCGGGGCAGCTCGATGCCCGTTGCCGCGCCTATGTAGCTCTTGCGGCTGACTGCGACCATGAGCGGGTAGCCCAGCTGGGAAAGCCAGCGGGTGTGCGAGATAAGCACCTGGTTGTGCTCGAAGGTCTTTCCAAAACCCGGGCCGGGGTCGATGCAGATGCGCTGGGGGTCCACCCCCTCCTCTTGGAGCAAGCGCGCCTGGCGGAGCAGATAGCCGCCCACCTCGGCCAGGACGTCGTCATAGCGGGGGGAGTCCTGCATGGTGCCCGGCTCGCCGAGCATGTGCATCACAACCACACCGCAGTCGCTGCCGGCAACGAGCCTGCGCATGCGGCTGTCCCTGAAGCCGGAGACGTCGTTGATGATGTGGGCGCCTGCCGCAAGGCAAGCCTGGGCGACCTCCCAATGGCGGGTGTCCACGCTCACGCACATGCCGCGTGCCACCAGGGCGCTCACAACGGGCAGGACGCGCTCGAGCTCCTCCTCGATGCTGGGAGGCTGTGAGCCGGGGCGGGTTGACTCTCCGCCGACGTCGATGATGTCCGCTCCCTCGTCAGCCATTCGCTTTGCATGGGCTACGGCCAGCTCGACGCTGTTGTGGAGCCCGCCGTCGCTGAAGGAATCGGGGGTGACGTTGAGGACCCCCATGATGTAGTGACCGCAGGAAAACTCGAACTTGCCGCACTTCCACATGACAAAACGCTCCTAACGGCAAGCCCGCTAGCGGCCCTGGGTGATGAGGCGCATGGCCTCGGCACGCGTTCGGTCGCTGCTCTGGAAGGTCCCGCGTACAGCAGAGGTGGTCGTCTTGGAGCCGGGCTTCTTCACGCCGCGCATCGTCATGCACATGTGCTCGCATTCCATGACCACCATCGCGCCGAGGGGCTCCATATAGCGCACCAGCGCGTCTGCCACCTGGCTGGTGAGGCGCTCTTGCACCTGTGCGCGGCGCGCGTAGAGGTCAACGAGGCGGGCGAGCTTGGAAATGCCGCAGACGCGGCCGCTCTGGTTGGGGATGTACGCCACATGAGCGACGCCGTAGAAGGGCACCAGGTGATGCTCGCAGATGCTGTAGACGGGGATGTCGTGGACGATGACCATCTCCTGGTGGCCCTCGTCGAAGGTCGTTGCAAAGAGCTCAGCCGGGTCCTGGCTCATTCCGGCGAGTATCTCCTCGTACATGCGCGCCACGCGCGCCGGGGTGTCAACGAGGCCGGGGCGGGTGGGGTCCTCCCCCACACCCTCGAGTATCAGACGGACGCCCTCTTCGATCTTTGCGTGGTCCATGCGGTGTTTCTCCTTAGGTCGTGTGCTCGCGGACCATGATAGCCCACTGCAAAAGGCAGCGGCCCCACCCGGGGCCGCTACCGCGCTTATCTCATCAATAGCCTTCTGGAGGCTGGGGGCCGCCCGCCTGAGGACGGGGGTGTGCGGGCTGCTGCTCGGCACCCGCCTGCTCGGGCAGGGCGGCAGCGGGCTCCTGGGCAGCCTGCTCGTCTTCGTCGAAGCCAAAGAGATCTCCGTTCTGCTTGACTTCTCCGGCAGCCTCTGCTGCAAGGTACTCGTCCCAGCGGTTCTCGAGCAGAGCCTCGACAGCCGGACCCTCGACAGTCTCCCTCTCGAGGAGCACGCCGGCCATCAGCTCGAGCTGCTCGCGGTTCTCTGTGAGAATGCGGTAGGCGGTGTCGTGTGCATCGTTCATGAGGCGGGTGACCTCGGCGTCGATGAGGTCGGCCGTGGTGTCCGAGTAGTCCGGGGTAGAGCTGTAGTCGCGGCCCAAGAAGGGGTTGTGCTGGCGCTCTCCGTACACGCGGTGGCCGAGCTTGTCGCTCATGCCAAAGACCGTGACCATGTTGCGGGCCATCTTGGTGGCGCGCTCGAGGTCGTTGCTGGCACCGGTGGTGATGTCGCCGATGACGATCTCCTCTGCCACACGGCCGCCCAGGAGCATGGCCATGTCGTCGATCATCTCGTTGCGGGACTGCAGCCCCTTGTCCTCCTCTGGGATGGAGAGGGTGTAGCCCAGCGCCTGGCCGCGCCCGATGACCGTAATCTTGTGGATGGGGTCTGCGTTGTCAAGCAGGTGGCCCACCAGGGCGTGGCCGCACTCGTGGTAGGCGATGCAGCGGCGCTCTTTCTCGTTGGGCACGTGGCCCTTGCGCTGCAGGCCCGCGACCTGGCGCTCGAAGGACTCGTTGAGCTCTTCCGAGGTGATGCAGCGCTTGTTGCGGCGGGCTGCCAGCAATGCGGACTCGTTCATGAGGTTTGCCAGGTCCGCGCCGGTGAAGCCGCTGGTGAGCTGTGCCACCTTCTTGAGGTCGATAGCGGCCGCAAGCGGCTTGCCCTTGGAGTGGACCTTGAGGATCTGCTCGCGGCCCTTGGCGTCAGGCGGCTGCACGGTGATCTGGCGGTCAAAGCGGCCCGGGCGCAGCAGGGCGGGATCGAGGATGTCGACGCGGTTGGTTGCGGCGATGAGGATGACAGACTCGTTCTCCTCAAAGCCGTCCATCTCCACGAGCAGCTGGTTGAGGGTCTGCTCGCGCTCGTCGTGGCCGCCACCCATGCCGGCGCCGCGCTGGCGGCCGACGGCGTCGATCTCGTCGATGAAGATGATGGAGGGTGCGGCTTCCTTGGCCTGGGAGAAGAGGTCGCGCACGCGGGAGGCGCCCACGCCCACGAACATCTCGACGAAGTCAGAGCCGGAGATGCTGAAGAACGGCACGCCCGCCTCGCCAGCGACGGCCTTGGCGAGCAGGGTCTTGCCAGTGCCCGGAGGGCCCACCAGCAGCACGCCGCGAGGAATCTTGGCGCCCATGGCCTGGTACTTGGCGGGGTTGTCCAGGAAATCCTTGACCTCTTCGAGCTCGTCGACGACCTCGTCGATGCCCGCGACGTCGGCAAAGCGGACGTTGGGGACCTCCTGGGCGTCCTTCTTGGCCTTGGTCTTGCCAAACTGCATCTGCTTGTTGGTGGCGCCGGTCATCTGGCGGAGGAAGAACACCATGACGCCAAAGAACAGCAGGAAGGGGATGAGCGTGGTGAGCAGCGTCATCAGCATGCTGTTGGTGGTGACGTCGACGTTGTACTTGGTGTTGGGATGGGCGGCCATCAGCTCCTGGAGGGAGTCGTCACCCACGTAGGTGCTGGTGAAGGCGCGGGCGTTCTGGTTTGCCGCAGCGTCTTCGGCCGAAACATAGTAGACGCCTTCGAGCGTTGCCTTGGAAGCATGGTAGGTGACCTCGGTCACGCGGTCTTCCGAAACAGCGGAAACGAACTGGCTGGTGGTGATGGTGTCAACCTCTTGCTGCTGCCCGGTGCCCATCCCCCAGAACTGGGTGGAGATGATGGCGATGAACACGCAGGCGATGAGGGCGTACAGCACGAAGGTGCGGCCCTTGTTGCCGTCTCCGTTGCCAGGTGCGCCGTTGCCAGGGCGGTTGGGTTGGGGCTTCTTGGGATCTTCCACGCTGATGGTTCTCCTCGGGGTAGTGGGGCTTGCAGTGCGAGGGGCTAGGCCAGGTAGACCTTTGGGTCGAGGACGCCCACGTAGGGCAGGTTGCGGTAGCGTTCCGCATAGTCGAGGCCATAGCCCACGAGGAACTCGTCCGGGCAGGCAAAGCCGGAGTACTTGCACTCGACGGGAGCCTTCTGCGCTCCCTCCTTCACGAGGAAGGCCGCCACCTCGATGCTCTTGGGATTGCGGCTCTTGAGCATCTTGACGACGTAGTTGAGCGTAAGGCCAGAATCCAGCACGTCTTCTGCGATGAGGACGTGGCGGCCCTCGACAGGGGTGTTGAGGTCCTTGATCACGCGGACGACGCCGCTGGACTCATGGGAGCTGCCGTAGGAGCTGACAGCCATGAAGTCCATCTCGACGGGAAGGTCGATGGCGCGCACGAGGTCTGCCATGAAGATGGCAGCGCCCTTGAGCACGCTCACGACGAGCAGCGGCTCACCCTGATAGTCTGCGGAGATCTGGGCACCCATCTCGGCGACCTTCTCGCAGATCTGCTCCTGGGTGATCAGAACCCTCTGGATATCCTCGTTCATCGGACACTCCTTACGTTCACGGCATCTGTTGATTGTCTCACACCTTGGGCAAAGCCCTGCAGCAATCGGGGAATCGTCAACGTACGGATATTCGCAGCTCCCCCTCGCAGCCCTCGGCACGCAAAGCGCCGTCGAGCTCCGTGGCAAAGGCCCCGCCCCGCTTGATGCCGTCAAGCACTCTCTGTATCTGGCGGGACTCGAGCCGGGCCTCTGGCTTGACGACCAGGAGGCACTGCCGTATAACGCGGCGGGTCATCGGCTCGTCGAGCCCCCTCAAGGCGCTGAGCGGCAGGCGGGCGGCATCGCCCTCCCATATGAGGTTGCGGTAGACGAGTGCCGCAGCCGCCGAGGAGAGCGCGTCGTCTTCCTGTGCGATGAGGTCCATGGTGCGCGCAAGGCTGCGCTGGAAGCCGGGTTTGAGCTCCTCCATCACCGGGACGAGCCGCATGCGCACCTTGCTGCGGAAGTTGCTCCCGTCCTGGTTGGTGGCGTCTTCCCTCCACAGCTGCTCCGGGCCGCTGCCGGGATGCAGCTCGCAGAGCAGGTCCCGCAGCTCTTGGCGGGTGGCGTCGAGCAGCGGGCGCACGATGCAGCCGCGCCTGCGCGGGATGCTGCCCAGGCCACCCGGGCCGGTGCCCACCATCGCCCTCATGAGGAAGGTCTCCACGCGGTCGTCGAGAGTGTGGGCCGTGAGCACGAGGCCCTCCTCGGCCGGGACCGCACACTGCGCGCACCAGCGCTCGAGCTCCAGGGCAGCGGCCTGGTAGCGCAGCTCCCGCGCGGCTGCCTCCATGCCTGCAGCGCCCTCCCCCACCCGGGCAGCGACGTCCACGCGCCGCGATTCGAAGGGGACGCCCAGGCTCCGGCAGCGCTGCTCCACAAAGGCTTGGTCCTGCTCGGAATCCTCCCCGCGGAGCTGGTGGTTCACATGCAGGCACAGCAGCTGCAGGCGGGCATGCGAGGGCAGGCAGCCGAGCAGCATGGCGCGCAAGCGCTCCTCGAGCGGGCCCGAGGGAGCGATGCCGGCAGCAGCGCGCGCAGCCAGCTCCAGCAGAGCCGTCGAGTCCGAGCCGCCAGAGACCATGAGGATGAGGGGTGCGGTGTCCATGGGTTGCATTATAGGGCCGCAGGGCCCGGCACCTTACTCCCCGCCCTTGCTGCGCAGGGGCATGTGGGCGATCACGTCGGCATCGAGGCCGGTGAAGAGGCCCTCGCGGTAGAGGTCGACGGCGCAGCTGGCGATCATCGTGGCATTGTCTGTGCACGCGTGGGCATCCGGCATCACCACGCGCACCCCCCGGCGCCCCAGCTTGTCTGCAAGCGCGGCGCGCAGGGCGGGGTTGCTCGCCACGCCGCCACCCATGCACAGGGTCTTGCAGCCGGTTTCCCTGCACGCCTGCCAGGCCTTGTGAACCTGCACGTCGACGACAGCAGCCTGGAAGCTCGCTGCGAGGTCGGGGATGTTCACAGGCTCGCCTGCGGCGTTCTTCTTGTTGATGTAGGTGACAACCGCCGTCTTGAGGCCGCTGAGAGAGAAGCGCAGGTCGCCGCTGTGCATCATCGCACGCGGAAAGTCGATGGCCTGCGGGTTGCCCGCAGCGGCAAAGCGGCTGATGATCGGACCCCCGGGGTAGCCGAGCCCCAAAGCCTTTGCCACCTTGTCGAAGGCCTCTCCCACAGCATCGTCGAGAGTCGACCCCAAGACCTCGTAGTCCCCCCACTCCCTCACGTGGACGAGCATGGTGTGCCCGCCGCTCACCAGCAAGGCGATGAAGGGGGTCTCGATATCCGGAGCCACATAGCGGTTAGCGTAGAGATGCCCCTCGAGGTGGTTCACCCCGATGAGCGGCAGGCCCGTTGCAAAGCACAGCCCCTTGGCAAAGGCCAGGCCCACCACGAGCGCGCCCACGAGCCCGGGGCCCTGGGTCACGGCCACGGCAGAGAGGTCCTCCCAGCGAGCACCAGCCTGCCCCATAGCATCCATCACCACGGGAACGATGGCCTCGGTGTGCTTGCGCGAGGCGATTTCTGGCACGACGCCGCCAAAGCGGCTGTGGAAGTCGATCTGGCTGGCAACCTGGTCTGCCCAGATGCAGCGGTCCCCGTCGACGACGGCAGCCGCGGTTTCATCGCAGGAGCTCTCGATGGCCAGGATGAGGGGGCGGGCAGAGCCGGCGCAGGCACCGGCTTGGGCACGCGGACCGCCGCCGGTCTCCATGGGGAAGCTGCCCGCAGCGGTGGCGTAGCTGTAGCTCAAGGGCAGCTGTCCGCGCATGATCAGCGCATCTGCGCGGTCGTGGTAGTAGCGCGGGCGCACGCCGACATCCTCCAGGCCCAAGCTGCGGTAGAGGGCGATGGCAGGGCTGTTGTCTGTGCGCACCTCGAGGGTCACCGTCTCTGCAGCCAGGGCGCGCGCGTCTGTGGCGACGCGCTCGATGAGGCGCTGAGCTATGCCCTGGCGACGCTGCTCGGGGTCAACGCACACGCTGAAGATGCAGAGCTCGCCGTCGACCACCTGGCCGCCAGCGCAGCCGACGAGCCTGCCCTCCTTGCGGGCAACCCACCAGCTGCGGTCTGGCCGGCCGACCTCGTCTGCCAGCTTGCCCTCGGTCCATGCGTCCTGGGGCATCGCGCGCTGTTGGAGCTCGACGGCGGCGGCAACGTCGTTGACAGAGAGCGGGTGGAGGAAGAGGCCCCCAACGGCGCGTCCGTCTGCCACCCCGCTCGCCGGCAGAGCGTCTGCGATCCCCAGCCGCGCGCGCTCTGCCTCCTCTGCATCCGAGAGGCGCGTGTAGACGGGCAGCAGCACCGCAGGGTCGCCGCTTCCCAGCCCACCTGCGCGGCGCAGGGCCGCATAGGCCTGCAGCAGGCCCTGGCCGTCGGGTGCCCACAGCTCCTCGGAGCCGATTGTGAAGGGGGCCCCGTCAAAGCACGACGCATGCTTGCGCAGGCCATCTCCCAGCAGCACCAGCTCCTCGCCCGCCTCGCGCCATGCCTGCGCAACCTGAGCGGGCTTGCACACGCTGTCGAGCTCGAGGCGCTCGACGCCCTGCTCGCCGAGCTCAAAGCGGACCGGGTAGACCTCCTTGCGCATCGCGTCTTCGACGACGCCGATGCGGCCGCGCAGCCCTGCCCGCCACGCGCGCCAAGCTACCGCGTCGATGGTGGAGACCCCGTGCACCGGGCAGCCCAGACCGCAGGCGATGCCCTTGGCAGTGGCGATGCCGATGCGCACGCCGGTAAACGAGCCCGGGCCCCTTCCGACGACGACCAGCTCCACGTCATGTGGGCTCATGCCGTTTTCCTCGAGCAGGGCGGCTGCCCTCTTGAGGAGCACTTGGTCGGATTGGCGCGGCGCCGGGGCGTCTGCGCCGGCGATGACGCGGGGCTCGCTGGGCGCAACGTCGCCCACGCAGAGGGCGAGCATATCGCTGGCGGTGTCGAAGGCCAGCGCGATCTTAGCTTGGGTCACAGGGCATCAGGCTCCAGAGAGGTCGGTTCGGATACGCATGCCCTCGACCAGGGAGGCCCCTTGGATGACCAGCTGGTCATCGGGTGCTGTCCCGACCTGGGTCACGCTGCATTGCTTGACAGTGGCCTCGTCGACGATGGCTTCGACGTACATGCCAAAGCTCCCGCTGGCCACAGCTGTTGCGGGAACGTAGTATACCGTCCCGTAATCGTCGATGTGGACCTTGGCAGAGACGGCCATGCCCAGCTCGAGACCCTGGGGCGGCTCGTCGAAGGCGAGCGTCACGCCATAGAGCGTCCCGTTGCCGCTGGCATCCCCCATCACCGCTCCGCCCTGTGCGGCTCCCGTTGCAGGCGCGCTCTTCTCGGTGGGGGCATCAGCCACCTTGAGGACCGTTGCGGCAAGCGTCTGCCCGGGCAGCGCGCTGCAGGTGACAGACGCCTTCTGGCCCTTGCTGATGCTCCCCACCTTCGACTCCGGCACCTGCACGACGCAGTTGACCTTGCCCGTGTCCACCACAGACGCAAGCGTGCCCGCCGTGGTGGGTGACAGCTGCTGCCCGACTTCTGCCTTCAGGCCCGTGACAGTGCCGCGCTGAGGAGCAGCGATGCTCAGCTTTCCCTGCTCTCTCCGTGCCCGGGTGTAGGCCGAGCGTGCCTTGGCGGTGCTTTTCTCAGCTTTGGAAAGGCTTGCCTCCTGCTGTGAGAGTTCGACCTTCGCATCGTCTACTGCTGTCTGCGCGCTATCAACGGCCTCCTGGTACGGCGCCTCGTCAAAGGGCTCGTCGGGGTGCTCTTGCGCCGCCGCCCGCGCCGCCTCGAGGCCCTCCTTTGACTTTTCCAGCTGGAGCTCGGACTCTGCCAGAATCGCCTCGGCCTCGCTGCGCTTGTCCTTGGCCTCCTTCTGGGCTTCCTGCGCCTGGCGGTAGTCGGACAGAGCCTCGGCCAGCGCCAAGCTCACCTCCTCGTTCTCAAGGGTGAACAGGAGGTCGCCTTTCTCAACAAGGTCCCCCTCCCCAACCGCAACCGAGGTCACGGTACCCTCGAGCTCGATCGTCACCGCGGAGACGCTCGCAGACTGGACAGCACCTGTCGCATCGAGCTCGCTCGAGAAGCTGCCCGCCGCAAGAACCATGGTGTCGTGTTGGACAGAGGGCCGGTCTTGGTTGTTGGAAAGCGTCTTTGTGAGCAGATAGGCCCCGCCGCCGAAGATGAGGAGGGCTGCAACCGCGGCGATACCTGCCGCCAACCCAATCTGGCGGGTGCGCGCACGCTTCTTATCTCGGGATGCTGGCATATGGCCTCCGGATGCTGTCTTGCCCTGCTGACTCTTGGGCAAGGGCACCTAGACAGTGCCCGCAGCAGACGGAGAGCCCTGCTGAGGCTGGCTGGGAGCGCCCTGCTGCGAGGAGGAATCCTGCGTGCCGTTCTGCGAGCCGCCTTGTGAGCCGTTGCCGGAGTACACCTGGCTGTAGCTGCTGTTTGGTCCACTGCTCTGGGTGTAGACCACCGGCGCGTAGATGAGGCGCGAGCATGCACCCAGGAAGAGGTTGAGCAGGAGGTTGATCGCCAGGAAGGCGATGATCCAGGTCATGCAGCCGCCGCCAAAGACTGTGGTCTGCCGGCGCTGCTGCTGATACTGCTGCTGGCGCTGTTGCTGCTGCTGGCGCTGCTGCTCGTAGTAGCTGGAGTCGTGCTGGGACCCCTGGTTGCCATACCAGCTGCGGAAGAACTCCTCGAAGGGATCGTAGTACTCCTGCTGACCCGAGCCGCTGCTGCGGGTGTACTGGCCTGTGGTGGGGTCGTAGGTGTAGGTCTGGGTGTTTGAGTAGCCGCCTGTGCCCTGCTGGGCATAGGGGTTCGACGCCTGCTGGCGGGCACGGGGGCCATACGGGGTGCCGTTGACGATGGCGTCATAGGCGGCGTTCACCTCTGCCATCTTCTTTGCCGCGGCTTCATCCCCGGGGTTGAGGTCGGGGTGGTACTTCTTGGCAAGCTTGCGGTACGCGCGGGTCACCTCGTCCTTCGAGGCGGCCTCGTCCAAGCCAAGAACCTTATACGGATTAGTCTCTGCCATAGTGGTTCATTATCTTACAGGGATTGGCTGAAGATTGGCTGAATGCCGCTCAACATGACGGCAACAGCTGCCCTAGCTCAGCGTTATGAGGCGCGTGCCATCCTCTCTCACGCGCACGTCCACAAAACGGCAGCCCTCGGGGAGGGCGTCGGGGAACTTGTCTCCCCATTCCACCAGGCTCACCGCCCCGCACTCTGTCAGGCCGTACCAATCGACGTCCTCGAGCTCCCACTCGCTTTCCAAGCGGTAGAGGTCCCAATGCAGCAGGGGGAGCCTGCCGCTGTCATAGCGCTCGACTATGGCAAAGGTGGGGCTTGTGATCTGCTCGGTCACGCCCAAGCCGGCGGCAAAGCCCTTCGAGAAGTGCGTCTTGCCGGCCCCGAGGTCGCCTGTGAGAACGTAGCAGCTGTCTGGCTCGGCCTGAAGCGAGAGGCGGCGGCCCAGCTCTAAGGTCTCCTCTACGCTTGCAGATGTGAAGGTCTCACTCACGGGCACCCCCTCCCCCGCCTGCGGCGAGCCGGGCATCGCGGTCGAGCAGGGCGCGCAGCAGATCGAAGTCCTCCTCCAGCGCTGCGACCTTGGAGCGGTCGTAGATGGCGGCGGCAGGGTGGAACATGGGGATCACGCGCAGGGGGCCGGCGCTCTGCACGCGGCCGCGCAGGCGGGTGATGCCCTGGTCTGTTTGCAAGATGAACTTGGTGGCGAAGTTGCCCAGCGTCACGATGACGGAGGGGTGCACGCTGGCAACCTGCTGGCGCAGCCAGGGCGTGCACGCCTCTATCTCCTCTGGCCGCGGATCGCGGTTGCCCGGAGGGCGGCACTTGAGGATGTTGGCGATGTAGATGTCTTCTCGCGGGATGCCAGCGCGCTGGAGCATCTGGTTGAGCAGCTGACCGGCTGCGCCCACAAAGGGCTCGCCCTGCAAGTCCTCGTTCTTGCCGGGTCCCTCGCCTACGAACATGACGTTGGCATGGGGGTTGCCCACGCCAAAGACCAGGTTGGTGCGCGAGCCGGCAAGCGCGCACTTGGCGCAGCCCGCGCACTCGCGCTCTATCTCTGCAAGGGGGCGCGACATCAGACGTACACCCTGGGAAGGCGCAGCCCGAAGAGGCAGGTTATCTCGTGGGTGATCGTGCCCAGGGCCTCTGCCATGGTGTCTGCCGTGAGCTCGTAGTCGCCCTGGGTGCCGATGATGACGACCTCGTCGCCCACCTGGGCTCCGCCGCCCTTGATGCCCGTCACCGAGTAGCCCAGGGGGATCTCGATCATCATCTGGTCCATGCAGATGTTGCCCACCTGGCTCACAGGGCGCCCGTTCCACAGCACCTTGAAGCCCTTCTTGGTGAGCTCGCGCCTCACGCCGTCTGCATAGCCGAGCGGCAGGGTGGCGATCTGGACGGGCTTGCCCACGCGGTAGTTCATGCCGTAGCTGACGCCTTCTCCCACTTGGGGCTCCTTGACGGCAGAGATCTCTGCCCTGATGCTCATCGCCGGCTTGAGAGCGATGCTGCCGCCGGAGACCTCGGGGTTGTAGTCCAGGCCGTAGAGGCAGATACCCAGGCGCACCATGTCGTAGTGCACCTGCGGGTAGCGGAAGATCGAGGCGCTGTTGGCTGCGTGGACGATGCCGGGGTTGAAGCCGGCCTCGCGGATGAGGCGCAGGGCCTCCTCAAAGCGGCGGTGCTGCTCGTAGAAGTCGAGCTGCTCGGCGCAGTCTGCCGTGGCAAAGTGCGTGAAGGTGCCCTCGTACTTGAGCGCCCTGTGGAACGAGATGCTCTTGATGAAGTCGCCCGCGTCGAGGTAGAAGACACCGATGCGGTTCATGCCGGTGTTCACCGCCAGGTGGAAGGGGGCCTCCCTGCCCTGGAGGTCTGCCTGCTCGGCGTAGTCGAGGGCGAACTCCTGGGTGAAGACGGCGGGGGTGATGCTGTAGGCCAGCAGCAAGGGGATAGTCCGCTGCGGGGGCTGGGCCAACAGCAAGATGGGCTCTGTGAAGCCCGCCTGACGCAGCTCGACCCCCTCTTCGGGGGTGGCGACGGCAAGGCGGTCTGCACCGGCGTCAAGGGCGGCGCGCGCTACGCGAACGGCGCCGTGACCGTAGGCGTCTGCCTTGACAACAGCGCAGAGCAGGCGCTGCGGGCCGCAGGCACGGCGGGCCTGCTGCACGTTGAAGGCGATGGCAGAGAGGTCGATCTCTGCCCAGGCACCGCGGGGCACGCTCTGGCGAGTGTAGGAGTCGTGGAGCGTGACGCTGGGCGTGCTTGCAGCCTGGGCGACCTCTGCCCCCAGGGTGAGCTGGGTGTCTCCTGCGCTGTCGAACGGCTTGTCCTGGGCATGCTCGTTGCCAGGCAGCTTGGGGTTTGAGCCAAAGTAGTTGATGGAATCAGTCATGCTCGTCCTCTTTTGCCTTGTTGCTTTCTATCCCATGGGCGCGCCGCGCTGCGCTGGAGCGAGCAGCCGCCAAACGGGGCGAGTGCTCCTCCAAACTGCATACGGCCTGCCCGATCCGTGCTATCAGGTCCTCTGGCATAACGCCGGGCACTCCCTGCTCGGCGGCAGCCAGCGCTCCGCTGCGCCCATGAAGATACACCCCAAGGCATGCTGCGTCCACGTCAGGCAAGCCTTGGGCGCAAAACGCGGCGATCATTCCTGCCAGCACGTCGCCCGTTCCCGCCTTTGCAAGCTCCGGGCCGGCGTTGCGGCACTCCAGAAGGCTGCCATCCGGCACCGCCACCAGGGTCTGCGGCCCCTTGAGGACTACCGTGGCGCCATAGCGCTGCGCCAGCTCCCTAGCCGCTGCCTCGCGTGGGCCCAGGATTCCGCCCAAGAGGCGCGCAGCCTCGCCCTCGTGCGGGGTGAGCAGCGTGCGGCAGCCAGCGTCACAGCGCGCCTGCAGAAGACCGGGGTCGCAGGCAAGCGCGTAGAGGGCGTCTGCATCCATAACCAGGGGCAGCGTCTTCAGCACGGGGCTGCTCGCCACTGCACAAACAAAGGCCGCGCACTCCGCCGTGCGCCCTATGCCCGGCCCCAGCAGCAGCGCCCTTGCACGGGCAGCGTGCGCCTCCAGCTCGCGTACGGCCGCTGCAGCAAAGCAGCCCCCTTCGTGCGCGCAAGGGGCCACGGGGATGCTCAAAAGATGGGCGCGCGCGTCGTGGACCGCGGGGGCGGGGACCAGCAGGCTCACATAGCCGGCCCCGCTGCGGGCGCACGCCTGCGCCGCCAGCACTGCAGCTCCCGGGTAGCCCGCCGAGCCGGCAGCGACCACAACCTGGCCCCTGCTGTACTTGTTAGCGTCTTCCGCAGGCAAGGGCAGCAGCCTGGCCGCGTCAACCGCTGTGAACTCGCGTGCAGAGACCGCCATGCTAGGCGTCCTTCCCTGCTTCGGGTTCTGCTGCCGTGGGCGCGTCGAGCTCGTCGAGCATGCCGCGCAGCTCCTTGAAGGCAGAGGCGATCTGGCGCTTGGAGTCGCTCTTCTCTTCCGGGGGAGCCGGTTTGGTGTCTTCTCTGGTGGCGATGGCGTTTGCGACCGCCGTCCCATGGGTGCGGCTCAGCGAGATGGGAATCTCCAAGATGCCCATCTCGTCTGCGATCTGGCGCGCGCGGTTGTGCAGCAGCACCACCGGCTTGCCGCGCTCGTTGTGGGTGACCTCCACGTCCTGGAACCCCACTCCAGAGCCAAAGCCCGTGCCCAGGGCCTTGACCACCGCCTCCTTAGCGGCAAAGTGAGTGGCGTAGTGCACCGCTGGATTGTGCTTCTTGCTGCAGTAGGCACGTTCTCCCTCTGTGAAGACCTTCCTCTCAAAGGCAGGGCTGCGCTGCAGGATCGCCTCCATGCGGGGTATCTCGACTATGTCCACACCGAGTCCCGCGATGGGGACGGCGGGCTGCGCCTGGGGAGCCTCGTGCAGCCCCTGGGTTTCTTCAACGTTCATGTGCTACTCCACGGTCACGGACTTTGCAAGGTTCCTGGGGTGATCCACATCGCAGCCGCGCTTGAGGGCAACGCTGCGGGCCAGCAGCTGCAGGGGCACGCTGGCGGTGATGGCAGAGAAGCAGTCGCGGACAGGTGGGATGTAGATGACGCAATCGGCGATCTTGCAGACCTCTTCATCGCCCTCCGTCGCCACTGCGATCACCTTGGCACCGCGGGCCAGGACCTCCTGCACGTTGCTGAGGGTCTGCATGCGGGTAGGGCTCTCTGTGACAACGGCGACAACGGGCACGCTGGGGTCGATCAAGGCGATGGGGCCGTGCTTGAGCTCTCCGGCGGCATAGGCCTCGGCGTGCAGGTAGCTGATCTCCTTGAGCTTGAGCGCGCCTTCGTAGCAGGTCGTCGCGTTGACGCCGCGGCCCACGTACATGGCGCTGTGGCAGTCCTTGAGCAGCTCCGCCGCCTCCTCGATTGCCGAGGTGTCAGAGAGTATGTACTCGATCTGGGCAGGTGTGGCGCGCAGCTCGTGGTAGAGGGAGACCACCTGCCGGCTGTTGAGGCGCCCCTTGCGCTGTGCGAGGAAGAGGGCGATGAGGGTCACGCAGGCGATCTGGGCCAGGAAGCTCTTGGTGGCGGCAACGGAGATCTCCATATTAGCCTTGACGTAGAGCGTTCCGTCGCTTTCCCTCGTGATGCGGCTGCCCATGACGTTGGTCACCGCAAAGACCTTGGCCCCCTTGCTGCGGGCTAGGCGCACGGCTGCGAGGGTGTCTGCCGTTTCCCCAGACTGGCTCAAGGCGATGACCAGCGTCGACGGGGTCACGATGGGGTTGCGGTAGCGGAACTCGCTTGCCACCTCAACGCGGGTGGGGATGCGCGCCCAGCCCTCGATGAGCTCGCGGGCAACCAGGCCGGCATGGTAGCTGGTGCCGCAGCCGATGATGTAGACCTGGTCTATGGCCTCGATGTCCTCTTGGCTCAGGTTAAGGTCCTCGAGCACGATCTTGTTGTCCTTGAGATGGCCGGCGACGGTGTCTCTCACCACGCGGGGCTGCTCGTGGATCTCCTTGAGCATGAAGTCCGGGTAGCCCGCCCTCTCGGCAGCCTCGGTGTCCCAGTCGATGTGGGTGACCTGGGGCTCGACCAACGCTCCGCCAGCGTCAAAGACCTGCAGCGAGCCCGGGGAGAGCACAGCGAGCTGCCCGTCTTCCAGGAAGACGACGTCACGGGTGTACTCCATGATGGCGACCATGTCGCTTGCAACCAAGCTGGCCCCGCCGGCTGCACCCACCACGATGGGGCTGTCCTTGCGGGTAACCACGATCTGGTCGGGGTGGTCGGCGTGGATGGCAGCGATGCCGTAGGCGCCCTGGAGCTGGGCGACGGTCTTGCGCATCGCCGCGGCGAGGTCGCCTTCGTAGTAGCGCTCGAGCAGGTGGGCCACCGTCTCTGTGTCTGTCTCGCTGGCGAACACATGGCCCTCTTCTTGCAGCTGCTCGCGCAGGGCGGCGTAGTTCTCGATGATGCCGTTGTGCACGACGGCGATCTTGCCCGAGCAGTCGCGATGCGGGTGGGCGTTGGTTTCGCTTGGCTTTCCGTGGGTCGCCCAGCGCGTGTGGCCGATGCCGCAGCGTGCGGGCAGCTCCACACCCTGGAGCGCCTCTGCGAGCTCTTGCACCTTGCCGACCCTGCACACGACCTGGAGGCCGCCGCTGCCGTCTGGCACGGCGATGCCCGCGGAGTCATAGCCGCGGTACTCGAGCTGCCTCAGGCCGCCCACCAGGATGTCCTTGGCCGGGCTGTCACCTACATAGCCGACGATTCCGCACATAAGAAGCGCTCCTTCGCGTTGGTTTGGATAGTCGAGATTGTACCCGTGCGAGCAGCCTGCATCCCGAAGACCCCGCCGAAGGGTGCCAGCGGCATATGTGCAGCGCCCGCAAAATGAAAAGACCCCCATGCGGGGGCCCTTCCATTGCTATGTCGCCAAAGAGGCTTTAGGCCTCTGCGGGGATGACGTGCACGCGGCGCTTGTCACCGCGGGTGTACTTGACGGTGCCGTCTGCCAGGGCAAACAAGGTGTCGTCCTTGCCGCGGCCCACGTTCTCACCGGGATGGAAGTGGGTGCCGTGCTGGCGGACGAGGATCATGCCAGTGGTGACGACCTCGCCGGCGAACTTCTTGCAGCCCAGACGCTGTGCGCGGGAGTCGCGACCGTTGCGAGTGGAGCCTAGACCTTTTTTATGTGCCATTGTCTTTCGCCTCCCTTACCTTAAGCGTTCTGGATGGTCTCGATGATCTCTGCCTTGCGGGCGGAGGAGGAGAGCTTGATACCGCGCTCTGCAGCGATCTCCTTGAGCTGGGCGACAGTCATCTTGTTCAGCTCTTCTGCAGAGGGAAGGGCAGCCGGAGCTGCGGGCTCTGCAGCAGCGACGGGCTCTGCGGGAGCCTCGGCCTTTGCAGGCTTGGCAGCCTTGGGCTCGGCCTTGACGCCTGCGACCTCGGTGATGACAATCTTGGTGAGGTTCTGACGATGGCCGCGGAGCTTCTTGTAGCCCTTGCGCTTCTTGAACTTGAAGATGATGGCCTTGGGGCCCTTGTGCTGGTCAACGATCTCTGCGGTGACGGTGGTCTGAGCAAGAGCGTCTGCATCGGTCACGACGTCGGAGCCGTTGTTGAGGAACAGAACGGGGAGCTGCACCTGGGTGCCAGCCTCGCCCTCGATCTTCTCAACATCGATGACGTCACCCGGCTTGACGGTGTACTGCTTGCCACCGGTTTTGATGATTGCGTACATTCTGGTTTTGCCTTTCAACTTTTAACCGAAGTGCCCTGCGTCGCATTCCTGCGTGAGGGAATTACGCACCAATGCACACAGACGCGAATGGGAATGATAACAAATCCACTCCTCTATTACAACGCCTGAGGACAGCTTTTTTAGCCACGCCGCCGGGTGTGGCTGCAAGCTAGTCTTCTCCCCTGAGCATGGTGCGCGTGAGGCCCGCCAAGCGTGGCGCAGGGCCCTCCATCATGCCCAGCGCCTGCTCGATGAAGCGGTCTGGGCGCAGGGAGCCCTGGTCTTGCGCGCGCGTGGAGAAGCGCGCCACCGCATCCGGGCCGCACTGCTCGAGCACCGGTGCCCCCAGCAGGCGCCCCTCGAGGGCCACCTGTTTGACCTCCATGGGCCCGCGGCGCTTCTTAGGTTTGCGCATGACCTCCACGTACCCGCGTTCCACCAACGCCTCGAAGGCGGGCTGCAGCGTCTCGCAGCTGCAGTACTCAAAGCGCGCCTCCCAGTCGCTGATGGGGAAGGCAACGGTCACGGCATCTGCATGCACGTCGATGTAGGCGCACTCGACGGGGGCGAGGTCCCCCACGCTTCCCTCGAGCATGCGCTGCAGGGCCTGCTCCGGGTTCACGTACTCGCGCAGGCGCAGGTCGAGGTATTCGCATTCGCTGGCCGCCCCCACGGGCAGCGCCGGCCCAAAGCTCACCTTCATGTGCGGGTTGAATCCTTCGGTGACGGCGTAGGGCAGCCGTGCGCGGCGGATGATGCGCTCCATGCTGCGTATGGTCTCGAGGTGCGAGAGAAAGGCCAGGCGGCCGCGCTTGACGTACTTGATGCGCATCAGGAACCCCATGTTCTCGCTCACAGCACACGCTCCCTCTGGGTAAAGGTCTTGACGGGCAGGTCTTGGCAGACACCGCAGGCGCTGCAGGGGCCAAAGCTGCAGTCGGGGGTTGTCTTCCCCAGATGCGCCAGGCGGCGCTCCCTCAGCAGGAATTCCTCTGTGACGCCGCAGCTGATGTGGTTCCAGGGCAGGGCCTCGCCCTCTTCGAAGGTGCGCGTGGCGGCCTCGAAGATGTCCACGCCGCTTTCCAGCGCCCCCTGCTCCCAGGCACCGAAGTCGAACTGCTCACTCCACGCGTCAAAGCGCGCGCCGCGGCGCCAAGCAGACTCGATGAGGGCAGAGCACTCGCGCCCGCCGCGTGCGAGCACGGCCTCTATGTAGGACGTCTGGCTGTCGTGGTAGTGCAGGTCGACGCCCTTCTTGGGCATGCTCGCCCTCAGCACCTGGATGCGGTGCTCGATCTGCTCCAAGCCGATCTGCCCGTCCCACTGGAAGGGGGTGCAGGGTTTGGGGATGAAGAGGGCGACGCTAGCGCTCATGCGCACGTTGCCGCGCTGATCGTCTGGCACAGAGTCCTTTGCGGCGTTGTACAGGCGGCGGCAGAGCTCGCCGATGCCGGCGACGTCCTCGTCGGTTTCTCCCGGCAGGCCGATCATGAAGTAGAGCTTGCAGCGGCGCCAACCCGCCTGGAAGGCGCTGGTGACGGCGTTGAAGATCTGCTCTTCTGTCACGCCCTTGTTGATAACGTCGCGCATGCGCTGCGTTCCCGCTTCTGGGGCAAGGGTGAGGCCCGGCTTGCGCTCCCCGGCGACGAGCGTGGCGAGCTCGATGCCGAAGGCGTCCACGCGCTGGCTGGGCAGCGAGA
The DNA here is from genome assembly GCA_051876075.1 of Coriobacteriales bacterium. Lineage (GTDB taxonomy): Bacteria > Actinomycetota > Coriobacteriia > Coriobacteriales > QAMH01 > W2P13-069. The sequence goes on along the minus strand of JBJEHM010000023.1, from coordinate 34,514 downwards.
TGCCGATGCCCGTGCCGCGGTACTGGTTGTTGATGCGGCGCACCATGTCCATGATGCAGCTGTGGTCTGTGGACGAGAGGCTGGTGAGGCTCACCTCGTCGTAGCCCGTGAAGGACAGCCCTTGGCACACGGCCCCTACCACGGGGTCGACCGTGCGCTCGCGCACAGGGCGATAGATCATGCCCGCCTGGCAGAAGCGGCAGCCGCGGGCGCAGCCGCGCAGGACCTCGACGGCAAGGCGGTCGTGCACCAGCTCCTGGTAGGGCACGATGGGGGTGGGAAGGGCCTTGCTGGAGTCGAAGTCCGCGATGACAGCCTTGCGCACCAGCGGCGCCACGCCTTCCTGGACCGGGGCATAGCGCGTGCAGATCGTGTCGCGTATGCCCTCGAGCGGGCGGGCCTGCTCTTCAGGGGTCTTCTCACGGTAGAGGCCGGGGACGTACATGCCCTCGATCTTGGCGATCTCTTGCAGGATCTGCGCACGGCTCGCACCGGCATCGCGCAGGCTGCGATGCGTGCGCGCCACGAGCAGGTCGAGCTCCTCGCCCTCGCCGATGAAGAAGGCGTCGAAGAACTCCGCGTAGGGCTCCGGGTTGTAGGCGCAGGGACCACCCGCCATCACCAGGGGGTCGCCCTCGCCGCGCTCGCTTGCGTGCAGGGGGATGCCCCCCAGGTCGAGCACCTCGAGCACATTGGTGGCCGCCAGCTCGTGGGGCAGGGTGATACCCACGAAGTCGAACTCGCTCAGGGGCGCGTAGCTCTCAAGCGAACACAGTGGCAGGCCCTCCTCGCGCATGAGGCCGATCATGTCGATCCAAGGGAGGAAGGCACGCTCGCACAGGATGTGCGGGTCTGCGTTGAGGCAGTCGTAGAGAATCGCCACGGCCTGGTTGGCCTGGCCTATCTCGTAGGTGTCTGGGTAGATGAAGACGGCGTGGTAGTCGGCTTGCGGCTTGTCTGCCGGGTCAACCGCCCCGTACTCCCTGCCCAGATAGCGGGAGGGCTTCTCCACCTTGGAAAGCAACGGCGCATAGCGCGGCCACAGGTCTGTCATGCTGCTTCCTTCCTCTGCAAGCTGCGGGCACGGCCCGCAGACTCTCTCGACGGGAGCCTACTCGCCCTGGGGGGCGAGCTGCTCGGCTGCGCGCTCGATCGCTGCCCCCAAGCTGTTGAGGGTGCCCCCCTCCTCAAAGCAGTCGATGGCTGCCTTGCCCATGGCGATGGTCCCAGAGTATGCCACAGCGCCCTTGACCCCCCACCCCAGGCCGGGGACGGCATCTGCCAGCTCGCGCGCGACGGCGCGCAGCCCAAAGGCCCCCGCCACCACGGCCAGCACCTCGCGCATACGGCCCATGTCGAGCGGCTGGCCGTAGAGCCCCGCGATCTGCAACACCATCTTGGCCTGGTTCATGGTGATGACGGGCATGTCGGCGCCGGGGATCATGATGAGCGCTCCCACTCCGGCGTTGAGCAGCGCGGCCATGCGGGTGAGCTCGAGGGCAACCGGCCTGCGGCAGAACTCGAAGTGCCGGGCGAGGGCCAGCCGCGCCTGAGGGGCATTGCCGGCAATCCAAGCCCCGAGCTCTCCCAGGGGCTCTGCCCCGCCGAGCTCCACGGCGACGATGCAGTCCAGTGGCACCCCCGTCGGGGCTGCGTCTGCGGAGCCACCGCCATCCAAGCCCAGGATCTCTGCGGCCTGCTGTGGGGTCTGGGCAAAGAAGGTCTCGCCCTCCTCCACGGCCACCACCACCGGCACGCCGTGCTCATATCCCTGGGCAACGAGCTCGCCCAGCAGCAGCGACTGCCCTGCAACCACCAAGCACAGGTCGCACTGCCAGCTCAGTTGCGGGAGCTCTGCCGCAAGCACCGTGCAGCGCAGGTCGACCTTGGGCTCCTGGGTGCGCAGCTCGTCGAGCAGGCAGTTGATGAGCTCGTCGCTGGCGGTGACGTCTATGACGAGGCTCAGGTTGAGCGGGGCGTCGAGGGCTTGGGTGTACTCCTCTGCCGCCGCGCGCAGTTTGCCCAGGTCAACCGGGTTCTTCGTGCGCTTTCTCTTCTTTCCTGCCGATGCTCCCATGGCCTCTTACACGCTCCCCGCTGCCTTTGCAGAGACAACACCCCTGCGCATCCACACGTTCATAAGCAGGCCTATGCAGATGAAGTTGGCGATCATGAAGCTGCCGCCATAGCTCATGAAGGGCAGCGGGATGCCCGTGATGGGCATGAGGCCGATGTCCATCCCGATGTTCTCTATGATCTGGAAGAGCCACATGCCCATGACGCCCGCCACGATCAGCGAGCCTTCAAGGCTGCCGGCAGAAAGCCCTATCCACAGCGCGCTGGCCAGCAGCGCCAGGTAGAGCAGCAAGAGCAGCACCGAGCCCACAAAGCCGAACTGCTCCGCGTAGACGCAGAAGATGAAGTCGGTTGCGGACTCGGGCAAGAAGCCGCCGTTGGACTGTGTGGCGTTGCCCCAGCCCTTGCCGGTTATCTCCCCGCTGCCTATGGCGATCATAGCCTGGTTGAGGTTGTAGGCGTCGTTGGCGTAGTCCGGGTTATCTGGGTCGACGAAGACGAGCAGGCGGCTCATCTGGTATTCCTTGATGATCTGGGTCTCTCCGCCCGTCCACGTGGAGACGGCGTAGTTGGCCACCAGCAACCCGGCCACGCTCACAGCGCACACCATCAGCGTCACAAGCACCCAGCGCATGGTAGCGCCGCCAACAAAGATGATGACAAAGCCGATGACGAGGATGACCAGGCCGGTGCCCAGGTCCTCCTTGGCGAGCAGGGCCGCCGGAACCAGCAGCAGGCCCACGCACTTGAGGAAGTCCTTGCCGCTGCTGATGTTGCCCCCAAAGCGGGACACGAAGAGCGCCATCATGACGATGGTAACGGGCTTGCCGATCTCTGAGGGCTGCAAGGTGAGAGGGCCAACAGCGATCCACGAGCGCGCGCCGTTCGACTCAAAGCCAAGCGGTGTCATGGGCAGCAAGATGACGAAGATGTCGAGTGCCAGCAAGCCGATAACCGCCGCGTTGCTCGTCCCGAGCTTGCGGTAGTCGACAGCCCACACAACCGCGGCTGCCACCACGCCGATGCCGATGCTCATGCACTGCTTGGTGATGGAGTAGTCCTTGTCTGTGAGCGTAACCGCATAGAGCGTCACCAGACCCAGGGCGAGCAGGGCCACAACGCACAGCAGCAAGGGGATGTTCACCGCGTGGAGAACACCCCCGAGCCCCCCGAAGGAAAGCGGGAGCTTGTGGCCGGAGCCGCCCGCAGACATGCTGGCGGGCTTTGAGATGCGGTTGGAGAACTGCAGGGGTGCCATAATGCCTACCTCTCGTGGGTGGAGCCACCAGAGACGTGCTTGGCGTCCTTGCCGAGCGCCTTTGCAAGCACCGAGCGCACGGCTGGGGCTGCCGAGGTGGCACCGGCGCCGCCCTGCTCGATGATGCAGGCGCACACGTACTTGGGCTTGCTGGCGGGAGCATATCCGACATACCAGGCATAGTTGTCCTTGCCGGCGACCTCGCCGGTGCCGGTCTTTCCGGCAGAGCTGACGCCCATGCCCTTGAAGACGTCTTTCACGGAGCCTTCTGAGACGACGCCCTCAAAGCCCCGCCTCATGGTCTTGAGGTTCTTTTCCTTGTACTGGGGCGTGAGCATGGAGCCCTGGAAGCGCTCTCCGTCGACGACGACCGTCTTGCCGTCTGCAGCCATCACGGAGCGCAGGAGCACCGGCTTGGGGACGGTGCCCGTTGCGAGGCCCGCATAGCCGCAGGCGATCTGCAGCGGCGTGACGAGCAGGTCGCCCTGGCCGATGATGAGGTTGGAGACGTCGCCCGGCTGCCAAGCCTGGCTCTCGGGGGCGTCGCGGTTGTACTCCTTCTTCCACTTGGGGGTGGGGACGCGGCCATCTTGCTCGCCAGGGAGCTCGATGCCGGTTTTGGCGCCAAAGCCCCAGCTCTGCAGGTACTCCTGCAAGACGGTGTCAGAGCCCTTGTAGTAGTAGAACCTCTTGGCTATCTCGTAGAAGACGACGTCGCAGGACTCGACGATGCCCTTGTAGAAGCCGATGTGCCCGTGGCCGTCGAGGTTCCAGCACTTCTGGGGCCATGCCTTGCCAAAGCCGGTCCACGTGCCCTTGCAGTTCCAGACGCTGCCGCTGTCTGCAAAGCCGTACTCGAGGCCTGCAAGGCCCGTGAAGCCCTTGAAGGTCGAGGCGGCGGGGTACAGGCCCGCGATGCAGCGGTTGGAGAGCGGGTACTCGTTGTCTTCGTCCACGAGCCACTCCCAGGTGTCAGACGAGATGCCCCCCACGAACTCCGCAGGGTCGTAGGTGGGCGCGCTGGCCATGGCGATGACTTCCCCCGTGTTTGCCTCGAGGCAGACGATGGCGCCCGCCGCGGCCTTGGTGTACTTGGCTCGCGCCGCATCGGCAAACGCCTTTTGCAGCGCCTGCTCGGCAACCTTCTGCACCTTGGCGTCGATGGTGAGGCGCACGTCGTTTCCCTGGGTGGGGTCGATGGTGTCGACCGTGCCCACCACGTCTCCGGCGGCGTTCACCTCTACGCGTTTGACGCCGCGATCCCCTTGGAGGTAGCTCTCGAAAGCCTGCTCTGCGCCGTCCTTGCCCACGATGTCGCCGCTCTCGTAGCTGTGGGCGCTGTTGTTCTTGGCAAGCTCCTCTTGGCTGATGGTGCCCGTGTACCCCAGCACATGGGCAGCGAGGGTCCCCTGGGGGTAGGTGCGCACGGTGCGCGCCTCCACGCTCACGCCCGGGAAGGCGCTGGGGTGCTCGGTGATGTAGGCGACGGCGCGCTCGTCTACGTCCAAGGCGATGAGGCGGTCTGCCTGGGCGCCCTCCGTCGAGCTGCCGGCAAGCTGGGTGACGGTTTCCCGGGGGATGCCGAGCACGTTCGAGAGACGGCGTATGACCTTCTTGTTCGACTGCTCGTCTGCGCTGATGAGCACGGCGAACGAGGGCCGGTTGCCCACCAGCTCCACGCCGTTGCGGTCGAAGATGCGGCCGCGCGGGGCAACCGTCGTGTACTCGGTGATGCGGTTCTGCTCGGCTTTTTCCGTGTAGTCCCTGCCGCTGATGACCTGCATGGACCACAGCTTGACAAACAGGGCGCCCAAGCCCGCGCCGGCAATGCCCATGAAGGCCAGGAAGCGGCGGCGCATGGTAGCCTCCCCGTCCACGGAGTCGTTGTCGACGGTCTGGGTTGCCGCCATAGTCGAATTGGTCTTTGTCGAGTCGAGCTTGAAGACGCTACCGGGCTTCTTGCCGGAGCGAATCACGACGACGATGAGGACGATCGCCGCGATGAACAGCAAGACGATCAACGATGCGCGCACAGCCTCGGTCACGGGCGAATCACCTCCAAATAGAAACTCGTTGCGCTGTTGGCGGGCCCTAGCCCAAGAAGCCGCCCCTGCCGCCGATCCCAAGGCCGGAGCCCATGCGAGGCGACTCTTCCGGGGTCACCATCGACATGGTGGCAAGCCCGACGGCGGCAAACAGCGCTGTGTAGACGCCGCATGGCAGGGCATAGCCCACCATGGTGCTCAGCGAGCCTCCTACAGCGGAGCTGCCGAGCACAGTGGCAAGCCCGAAGAGCAGCGCCGCCAGGATGCTCACGACGATGCCGATGACGGCAGCCATCAGCGGTCCGGTCTCCATGTTGCCCCCAAGCACGCCGCAGACCAAGCCGGCAATGACCAGCGTGAGCGCCATCGCGCCGATCACGCCGTCTCCGGCAAAGTCGTAGAGCAGGCCCAGGGCAAAGCCGGCAACCGAGCCTGCCACCGCTCCGGAGCGCAGCCCGATGAAGAGCACCGGGATGATGAGGAAGTTGGGCAGTGCGCCGAACACTTGGATAGCCGGGGCCAGCGCAAGCTGAAACAGGGCGCACACCACCACCGTGATGATGTAGACGAGGTTCTTGTCCATGGGCTACTCTCCCTCCCCCGGCTGGGGCTGCGGGTCTTGGCCACCGTCGCCACCCTGGTCTCCGTCGCCCTGATCGCCCTGGCCTCCGTCTCCTTGGCTGCCGTCGCCGCCCTGTGCCGAGGAGCTGCCCATAACCGGGGCGAGGATGCTCTCAAGGAACTCCTTGTCAACCAAGCTCTTGGTGGAGTCCTCGTTGCCCGTGAGCACCAGCACCTCCTCGCAGTTGCGAATGGAGGAGATGGGGTTGACGATGATGCGGTAGTACATCTTGGAGGAGTCCTTCTCCACCGAGCCCACGGTGCCCACCACGATGCCACGCGGATAGCTGCCGCCCGCACCGGAAGTGATGACGATGTCTCCCTCGCCCACCGAGCTGTCAACGCTCACGTACTCCATGATCAGCGTGCCGTCATAGGAGCCGGTGATGATGCCAGTAGCCCTGGTTCCCTGAATCATGGCAGAGACGCTGCTGTCTGCGTCTGTGATGAGGCGCACCACCGATGTGCTGGCGCTCACGCTCTCCACCTGGCCGTAGAGCCCGCAGGAGCTCATGACGCCCATGCCCACACGCACGCCGTCGTCGCTGCCAACGCTGATGGTCGCCGTATGGTCCCAGCCGCTCTTGACGTTGAGGACCCTGCCAGAAACCGTCTCGAGCCCATAGCTGTCGGACAGGCCCAGCAGCGCGGTGAGGCGCTGGTCTTGCTGGCGGTACTCCTCGAGCTGGGCTACGAGCACCCTGAGCTGCTCGTTTTCTTGCTTGAGGGCAGACACGTCCTCCTCGCTCATGCCCGCAGTGCCGTCTGGCTCGGCGCTGAGCGCCTTGAAGGGCGTGGAGATAACGGAGCTCAGCTCTTGAAGGGGCGATGCCACGGCATGGACTGCGCTGCGCACGACCCCGAAGACGCCGCCGTTGTCCATGCGGACAGACACGGTCATCAGGAGAACGGACACAACAACCAAGACGACCGGGATAATCCATCCACCCGGTCGCCTCGGTTGATTCTGGTTTGAGAAGCTCAAGCCCGGCATCGAGGAAGCCTATCTGCGCTGACCCACGCCCTGGGTCCCCTGTGCGAGGAAGTCCGGGGACTCCAGCACCGCGGCACAGCCCTCGACCACGTTGATGAGGGCGGTCTCTGAGACATGGACGGGAATGCCGATCTCCTTGCGGAGGCGCTCGTCGAGGCCCCTGAGCAGGCCACCGCCGCCGGTGAGGGTGATGCCGTACTCCATGAGGTCGCTTGCGAGGTCGGGCGGAGTCTCGTCAAGGGTGTCCTTCACCGCCTGGATCATCTTGGCAACGGGCTCCTCGAGTGCCTCGCGCACGTCCTCGCTTTCGATGCGCACCGTGCGAGGAAGGCCGCTGAGCAGGTCTCGGCCGCGGACCTCGACGTCGACTTCTTCGACCAGGGGGGCCGCAGAGCCGATGGTGATCTTGATCTCCTCTGCCGTGCGCTCGCCGATGGCGAGGTTGTAGTGCGTCTTGGCATACTGCACCACCGCGGTGTCGAAGGCGTCGCCCGCAACGCGGATGGAGGTGGCGTTGACGATGCCGCCGAGCGAGATGACGGCAACCTCCGTGGTGCCGCCGCCGATGTCGACGACCATGGAGCCGGTGGGGCTCTCGACGGGCAGGCCCGCGCCGATGGCAGCCGCCATGGGCTCCTCGATCAAGAAGCACTGGCGGGCGCCTGCGGTGATGGTGGCCTCGAAGACAGCGCGCTTCTCCACGCTGGTGACCCCACTGGGAACGCACACGACAACGCGGGGCTTGGCGCTCCAGGGCATGCGGCGGCCCTGCGCCTTGCTGATGAAATAGCGCAGCATGGCCTCGGTGGTGTCGAAGTCTGCGATGACGCCGTCTTTGAGGGGCCTCATGGCGACGATGTTGCCCGGGGTGCGGCCGAGCATCTCCTTGGCCTCTGCACCAACAGCGAGCACGCGCTGCTGGGATTGGTCGATGGCGACAACGGAGGGCTCGTTGATGACGATGCCCTGGCCGCGGACAGAGACCAGGGTGTTAGCGGTGCCCAGGTCGATGGCCATGTCGTTGCCAAAGTTGCCGAATAGCGAGTCGAATAGCGACATAGTCGCCCTTTCTCTAATCAAGTGCAGGGTGTTGCAAAGGCTAATACTAACAGAGGGACACAGGCAGGGCCAATGGAGACCCTGTGAACAACGAGGGGCCGCTGCACCCGGGCAGCGGCCCCTCGCATGGGGCTTTGTGCAGGCTCAGGCCTACTCGCCGAAGAACACCTTGATCTCGCGCTCCGCAGAGGCGACGGAGTCGGAGCCGTGGATGACGTTCTCGTCAACAGTCAGGCCAAAGTCGCCGCGGATGGTGCCGGGGGCAGCCTCTGCGCAGTTGGTGGCGCCCATGAGCTTGCGCATGGTGGCAACGGCGTTTTCGCCAGAGACGACCATCTTCACAACGGGGCCGGAGGTGATGTAGGAGATGAGGCCCTCGTAGAAGGGCTTGCCCTTGTGCTCGCCGTAGTTGGCCTCGGCCTCCTCCATGGTGACCATGCCGAGCTCCATGCGCTCGATGGTCAGGCCAACGCGCTCGATGCGGGTGATGATCTCTCCGATGTGGCCGTTGCGGACGCCGTCGGGCTTGATCATGTTGTAAGTCTTCTCGATGGCCATCTAGATGGCTCCTTTCATACGTGTTCCCTATCGTTCAAAGGCAGCTCAGCACGTGCCTTGCCGCCATCTACCACCCGCGAGCTAGTGCTCGCTGGGGAAGTACAGCTCAACATATTCGATGTCCCAGCTGATGAGGTCGCGCCCCATCATAACCTCGTAGTATGCGGTGCCTCCCTCTTCGAGGACGGCCTCGACGTAAACGGTGCTGTTAGAGAGCCCGCGCTCGACTGCAGCCACCTTGTAGGACTCGATGCCCTCGAGCACAGCCATCTGCGACTCGCGCGACTCCTGGGTCACGGACTCGTTCCAGTAGGCATCCGTGCTCTCTTGAGCGATCGCGGCATCCAGGAAGCGCTGGGCAACCTGCTCCTGCAGGGGATAGCCGTAGCCGCGCACGTAGGCAAAGGCTGCGGCGGCGGCCAACAGGATGAGGACGACGACGACGCCGAGCGCCACCTTGAGCCCGCGGTTGCCCTTGCGCGCCTTGCGGCGCTCTTCCTTGGCGGCCTGCTCGATAGCCTCCTCTGTGATGGTGAAGAAGGCGGTGTCCTCGGGGCTGGGGATGAGGGTGTCCTCCTGGAGCTGCTCGGGCACCTCGGGGAGCTCCCCTGCCTCCTCGGGGGCCTCCTGGACCAGCTCGGGCTCGTCTTCAGCAGGCAGGGAGATGACGGGGAAGGTCTCGGTCACAGCCTCGGAGATATCCGCGGGCTGCTCCTCTCCGGGCTCTTCCCCGGGATCCTGCTCCTGAACGGCATCGGTCTCGTCTTGCACGAGCGGGGAAGGCTCCCACATGGCATCGTTGTCTGCGGGCTCCTCCTCCAGAGGTTGCTCTGGCTGGGGCTCGGGCTCCTCTGAAGCGGGCAGCTCGGCTGGCTCGGCGGGGGCAGGCTCCGGCTCGGGCACCGGCTCCTCGGCAGCGGGCTCTGGCTGCTGCGAGCGCTCGTCCGCACCGCCCAGCACGGCGCCAAAGCGGTCGCGCAGAGAGCGGGCCATCACCAGGTCGTGGGCGGCGACGGCGGAGAGGCGGTAGCTGCCGTCTGCCGTGGCGGCCTCGAAAGAGGCCACGGCCTCTGCCACCCTGCCGCACGCCAGGTAGGCCTGGCCCAGGCAGGCGCGGCACTTGTTGGCGCTCGAGGCAGAGAGCCCCAGGTCGAGCGCTGTCTCCAGCGTGGAGACGGCGTCTGCCGGGCGCTCGAGACCCATGAAGCAGATGCCGAGGTTGATCAGGGCCTTACCCGGGGCGGGGTTGGCGGGGTCGAGGGCAGCCTCGCGGTATGCAGCCCCTGCCTCCTCCATCGCACCGAGCTTGAGCTGTACGGCCCCGATGCCGCTGAGCGCCTTGTAGGGCGTGGGGTAGCCGGGGCAGTCGAGGGCTCGCGCAAACGCCGACAGCGCCCTGGGGTAGTCCTCGGAGGACAGGCATGCCGTTCCCAGGTTGACCAGCAGCGACGGCTGGCGCTCTGGGGCAACAAGCTCGATGGCCTTGCCGTAGTACTCGGCGGCCTTGGCAGGCTGGCCGCTCTTTATGTAGCAGTTGCCGATGAGGTGGAAGAACTTGCCGGCCTCTGCGTCTGAGAGCTCCTCGACGTCATGGCTGCATGCAGAGAAGCCCACGAGGGCGGTCTTGTAGTCGCCCCGCGCATATGCCTCCTGTGCCTCTGTGAAAACCGCGATGTCCACTGGCAGCCCCTATCCTTGTGTTGCTGTTTAGTTGGCGTTCTCGATGACGATGGACTCCATCACATCGCCCTTGCGCAGGCTGTGGACGACCTCGATGCTCTCTGCGTCCATGCAGTCGCCGAAGACGGTGTAGTTGGGGTCGAGGAAGTGCTGGGGACCCAGGCAGAAGTAGAACTGGGAGCCGGCGGAGTTGGGCATGTTGGAGCGGGCCATGGCCAGGGTGCCGTCCTCATGGCTGTTGTGGGGGTTGGTGCTGTACTCCTCGTGGATGGAGTAGCCGGGGTTGCCGGTACCGGTGCCCAGCGGGCAGCCGCCCTGGATCACAAAGTCCGGCACATAGCGGTGGAACTTGAGGCCGTCGTAGTAGCCCTTCTGGGCAAGCTCGACGAAGTTGCCCACGTGGATGGGGGCGTCTTCTCCGTGGAGCTGGACGCGGATGACGCCCTTGTTGGTGGTGATGGTTGCGGTCTCGCGGCCGTTGGGCTTGTACTCGGGAGTATAGAGTGCCATTTCTCCTCCTAAATGAGCGCGCTGACGCGCGCCGTAATAGGGCATTAACTCCCCAATTCTAGCAGTTATCGGCTGCGAGCCTCTTTAACAGCGGCGTTGTGGTAGATTTCTTGCTTGCAGCCGCCTTGGCGGCCGCACGTCCTCTTAGCTCAGCTGGATAGAGCGTCTGCCTCCGGAGCAGAAGGCCGCAGGTTCGAACCCTGTAGAGGGCACCAGCAAAAGCCGCAGGCCAAGGGCATCGCCCCTGGCCTGCTCTGCGTTTTACAGCTGCTCTTGCTGGCGTTGCCGTGCCAGCTCGACGCCCTTGTCCACAAAGCCGCCGGAATAGCGCTCGCGGATGATGTGGGTGTAGCGGTTTGAGCTGTCGACAAACTTGGAGAACTGGTAGTCAAGGCAGGCCATGACCTCGTCTCCAGCCCCGATGCCGGCGTAGAACTCCCGCATGAAGCCGATCACGTGGCGCGCCGCCTTGGCCGCCGTGTTGGCCGTGCCCAGGGGGCTCACGATGCGCACAGTCTTGAGGTCGTAGTGGCTGGCGTTCTTGAAGTTCTGCGCAGCCTGGACCTGGTGTTTTTCCTCAAAGGGCTCTGCCGGCGTGGAGGCGAGCCACACCAAGAAGAGCTGCGCGAAGAAGACGTCGCTCACGTTGACGCCCGCCGGGTAGAGCGGGTTGAGGTCGAACATCCGCAGCTCGATATGGCTCACATCGCCTGCCCTCAGGGCATCGAGCCCATAGGGGCCGCGGGGCTTGATGCGCACGGGGTAGTACAGCTCGCTGGGAGCGCAGACGAGCCCGCTGTCAACGTAGCGCTGGATGCTGTCTGCATACGCCCGCACGCTGGAGTAGTCGAGCACCGGGGTGAAGTAGTTCCAATAGCCCAGCTCGCTGCAGCGCACCGTGCCCAAGCCCAGGAAGAGGTCCTCGCCCATGTGCTTCTTCTCCACGAACGACGAGTCCATCAGGGGGCTCGCCGCTGTGACCGCTGTCATGAGCCAGCCGTAGGCCACCGCGCGCTCGGCAAGCTGCACGTAGAGCTGGTCCTTGTAAGCGGTGAAGTCGTCCTCGCCGCTTGCCTCAAAGCTCGCCTGCAGCAGCTCGTCGGAAAACGAGTAGTTGAAGTGGATGCCGGAGAACGCCATCTTGTAGCGGCCGTAGCGATCGCTGAGATACTCGCGGTAGGCGGTCTTGTGCGCCAGCTCCCCCGTGTACTGGGCGATGGGGATGTCGAGCTCGCTGCGGATGTAGGGCGGGTTCGAGAAGGGCCACAGGAGCTCTGGCTCGGGTGCAGCAGCCAGCGTGCGCTGCACCAGCGCGTCGAGTTGCAGCAGCTCTGACACCGCCGCCTGCGGGCTGCCGCTCACGCCGGTGTTGATCTCGAGCTGGTTCTCGGAGAAATCGCACAGGATGTTGGGATGATTCGGGAAGGGGTGCGCGGTCTGTGCCAAGAAGCCGTCATGGGTGATGCGCAGGCTTTCTCGCTCGAGCCCGAAGTTGCCCTTTAAGAGCAGGGACCTCACCCGGCTGTCCTCAACGTGTAGCATGCGGCCCCTCTCTGGTGGAAACGGTGGCTAAATCCTAGTACTTAAGTAGGATTTAGTCCAGCCTGCTCAGCATACTGTAGCGCACGGAAGACAGCTTGCGCTGCGCGGCTGGGGGATGCCGCCGCACGCCGCCCTGCGCTCACCCAAGGCACCCATAACCGCTAGAATGTGAAGCTGCACGCCTCCTTAGCTCAGTTGGATAGAGCATCGGACTTCTAATCCGGCGGTCGCAGGTTCGAGCCCTGCAGGGGGCGCCAGGAAGACAGCGCGGGCCGGGGCGTCTCATCCCCCCGGCCCGCTTTCTCTTGCTGCGCCGTGAGCCAGCCTACAGGCCCTTGGCCTTGAGAAGCTTTACCGTCTCCACAAGCTCGTGCAAGGTGAGGTCGATCTGCCCCTCCAGCTCGCGGAGGGTGCGCAGGTCGTCTGCCACCGTCGGGTCGAGCGTGCCCTGGCTGCGCGCAAGGTGGCGGCGCAGCTGGGTCTCCACATCGACCAAGCGCTTCTTCAAACCCACGACCTCGAGCCCCACGCGCGCCAGGCTCTCGCTGCTCCCCGCTTGCTGGCTGGCCTCGTAGAGGTCGAGCAGGTACGACGAGATCGACTTGCCCTGCTCTGTGGCCGACGCGGCAATGGCGTCCTTTTGCGCGGGGTTGCAGCTGATGTTGAGGCGACCGGTGTGGTACTCGCCCTCTTTCTTCCTGCGGATAGCCATGAAGCCCCCTACTTGTGACCTTCGCCGGCCATCATGTGGACTGCGTGCTCGAACTGCCCGTACACGGCCTCGAAGTTCTCCTCGGCGGCCTTCTTGCTGCCGGGGAGGTTGACGACCAGGCAGCGCCCGCGCTGGCCGGCGGTGGCGCGGCTCAGCATGGCGCGGCCGGTCTTGGTCATGGAGTAGGCCCTCATGGCCTCGCCCAAGCCGGGGACCTCGCGGTCGCAGACAGAGAGCGTGGTCTCCGGTGTGACGTCGCGCAGGCTCAGGCCGCTGCCGCCGCAGGTGAGGACGATGTCTGCCTTCAGCTCGTCTGCCGCATCGATGATGGCGGCGCCGATCTGGTCAGCCTCGTCTTTGACGATGACGTGGCGGGCGACCTCCCAGCCGTTGGCGACGATGAGCTCCTCGAGCCTCATGCCGGCGGTGTCCTCCTCGATGCTGCGGGTGTCGCTGCAGGTGATGATGGCAAAGCGCAGTGCCATGGTGTTCCTCGCTCCCTAGTCCCTGGTCCACAAACCGGTCTTGCCGCCCTCCTTGCGGAGCAGGCGGACGTCGCATATCTCCATGCCGCGGTCGACTGCCTTGCACATGTCGTACACCGTGAGCAGGGCGATCGAGACACCGGTGAGCGCCTCCATCTCGATGCCGGTCTTGCCGGTGACGCCGGTGGTCATGACGGCGTGGATGCCCACGCGTCCGTCCTCGCGCTCGCCTGCCAGGATGGGCTCGAGGTCGCACTTGGATTTGGTGAGATTGAGCGGGTGGCACATGGGGATGAGGCTGCTGGTCTGCTTGCAGCCCATGATGCCGGCCACACGCGCGCAGGCGAGCACGTCGCCCTTTGCCGCCTTGCCCTCGACGATCATGTCGAGGGTGTCTTGGTGCATGAAGATGAAGCCCTCCGCCGTGGCGATGCGCTGGGTGTCCGCCTTGGCCGAGACATCGACCATGCGCACGGCACCGTGCTCGTCTACATGGGTGAGGGTGCCGGAGTCTGCGCCGGTGATCTCTGCTGTTCCGGCGGAGAGCCCGCCGGGGATGGTATCGCTCATGTCGTACCTGCCTTTCTCAGTACGGATGTTCACAACTATAGCGCGCCTGGGCGTCTAACCGCCGATCTGGCTCATGCGGCGGTCTGTGCCCTCCCTGTGATGATGGGCGTCTGGCTTGACCCTGAGCGCTGCGTAGAGCGCGTTGCGGACCTCGTCGTCGCTGCCCTGGAGCGCCGCCTTGACGTCGATCTCCTCGTCGCTGAAGAGGCAGGGGCGAATCTTGCCGTCTGCCGTGAGGCGCAGGCGGTTGCACTCGGCGCAGAAGTGGTTGCTCATCGCGCTGATGAATCCCACCGTGCCCTGAGCACCGGGGAACTTCCAGTACTTGGCAGGACCACCGCCGCCGGGGGCGTCGTCCTTGGAGACGGGCTCGAGCGCGGGAAGGCCCTCCTCGGCAGCTGCCTCGTTGATGATCTGGCGCAACTCCTCGCTGGGGATGGTGTCGTGGATGTCCCAGCCGGCTCCGGTGCCGCCGCTGCTCTCGCCCACCGGCATGTACTCGATGAAGCGCACGTGCAGGGGGCGCTCGAGAGACATCTTGGCAAACTCGAGGAAGTTCTGGTGCTCGCTTCTCACTGCCACGGCGTTGATCTTGACGGGATGGAAGCCGTACTCGAGCGCGGCGTCTATAGCTGCGAAGACGTCCTCGATCTTGCCGAGCCTGGTTATCTCGTGGTACTTGTCAGCATCGAGGGTGTCGAGGCTGATGTTCACGCGGTCGAGCCCGGCATCCTTGAGCTCTCGCGCCATGCGCGGCAGCAGAATGCCGTTGGTGGTGAGGCTCACGTCTTCTATGCCGGCGGCCTTGATGTCTGTGATGAGGCTCACAAGGCCCCTCTTCACCAGGGGCTCGCCTCCGGTGAGGCGCACCTTCCTGATGCCCTCCTCCGCCGCGATGCGGGCGACGCGGGCGATCTCCTCGATGCGCAGCATCTCGTTGTGCGACTTCCACGCAACGCCCTCTGCGGGCATGCAGTAGATGCAGCGCAGGTTGCAGCGGTCTGTAACAGAGATGCGCAGATAGTCGATCTCTCTGCCAAGATGGTCCTTCACGTGCTTCCTCCTTAGGGTCCGGGGCAGCTGTCAGCTCCCCAGCATGCATGTCTAGAGCCTGGGGTCCTGTATGCCAGCCAGCTGGCAGAAGTAGCGGGCAACCTCTGCGTGGTCGTCGAGCCCAAAGACCGGCTTGCCCTCTGCGCGCACCTGCGCGGCGAATTCCGGGTTGTCGGTGATGAGGGCGATGCGCTCCTCTGGGGCGAGCTTGAGGCCCTTGCCATTGGCGACGCGGCTCAGCTCGACGGCGCCTTCTGCATCTGCGCGGAAGCCCTCCACGATGACGAAGTCGACCTCTCCCCCGATCTGCGCGATGAGCTCGTCCCTGGTCACCTCGCCCTGGGGCGTGGAGCGAAAGATCGCGTATTGCATCGCGCTGGAGAGCACCACGGGGTTGGCGCCGGCTTGCGCGTACTTCCAGGAGTCCTTGCCCTTCTGGTCGACGGTCTCTGCCTTGTGGCCGTGGTGCTTGATGACACCCACGCTGTAACCGGCGGCCGTGAGGAGCTCGACCACCTTGGTGAAGAAGGTGGTCTTGCCGGAGTTGGACCAGCCGGTGACGGTGATGACGGGAACGCCCGCCGTTACGGGTGCAAGCTGCATGGAGCCTCCTGGAACACGGTTTATCTCGCGGTAAGGATACCCCAAGCACTGCAGCGCTGCCGCAGACAATGGTACCCGTTCGGTTGCAGAGCGTCCCTCCCACAGGCTGCGACAGAGCGCAGGGCCGCTCCTAACCGCGCGGGGCCGCCTTCTCCTTGCTCACTTTGAGGCCCCCGAGCTCAGACACGAGTATGGCGAGGAAAATGAGGGCGAAGCCCAACAGCAGCTGGGCGTTGAGCTCCTCGTGGAGGAAGAGCACGCTGAAGACCGTTCCAAAGACGCTCTCGAGCGCGAAAAGCATGCTCACCTGGGCCGGGGGGACCTTGGTCTGGGCGAGATTCTGGGCCGTGCTGGCATAGCAGCTGCCCAAGACGATGATGTAGGCCATCTGCAAGACGAACGCCGGCTCTGCAAAGGCCCGCGCTTCAAAGGGCAGCCCCAGCAGCAGGCCGGCAGCCGCTGCGATGAGACCGCTGCTGACCATCTGCACCACGGTGATGGCGATGACGTCGTGGTCGCGCACGCACAGGGCGATCGCCACGATCTCTGCCCCGTAGAGCAGGGCCGAAAGCATGCTGACCCCGTCTCCCCAGCTCACAGAGAGCTCGCCCTGCAGCGTGACGAGCGCCATGCCGGCAACGCACAGGACAGCCGCCCCGAGGTTGCGTGCAGTGGGCCGGCGACGCGCCACGAGCCACCAGATGAAGGGGACGGTGAGGCAGTAGCAGGCAGAGAGGAAGGCGTTCTTGGAGGGCGTGGTGCCGCTGAGGCCGATGAACTGGCTGCCATAGCCGAGGAAGCTGAAGAAGCCGATGATGAGGCCCGCCTTGAGCAGCGGCAGGCTCATGCAGCGCCGCACCCGCGACAGGAAGACGAGCCCCAGCAGCAGGCCCGCGATGGTGAAGCGCACGGCGATGACCCACACCGGGTGCAGGGCGCCCACGGCGAGCTTGGAGATGACGAAGTTTCCGCCCCAGATCAAGGTGGCGCTCACCAGCACCAGGCGGTAGAACCACGCCGGGCGCTCTGCGGGCTTGTCCTGTGCCAAAGACGGCTCCCAACATCAAAGCAGGCCGCCACAGGGGCGGCCCGCTACAGTGCTATGGAGCGGCAGACGGGACTCGAACCCGCAACAACCAGCTTGGAAGGCTGGGGCTCTACCATTGAACTACTGCCGCGCGTAGCGAGGTAGTCTAGCACAACTTACCTCGCCAGAAAACGGCTGCTATCATCATTCCAACCGTCGGTTCACGTTCGCGAGCACACAAAGGAGCAGTTACATGAAGGTTCTCATGATCAACGGAAGCCCCCGCGAAGGCGGCAACACCGCCTGCGCCCTGGCCGAGATGGAGAAGGCCTTTGCAGAGGAGGGCATCGAAGTCGAGACCGTGCAGGTTGGCAAGCAGGTGATCCGCGGCTGCGTGGCCTGCTATGGCTGCGGCAAGCTGGGCAAGTGCGTCTACGACGACATGGTCAACGAAGTCGCCCCCAAATTCATTGAGGCAGACGGCCTGGTGGTGGGTTCCCCGGTCTACTATGCCAGCTCCAACGCCACGCTCGACGCCCTGCTCGACCGCCTCTTCCTCAGCTGCAAGGCAGACAAGACCATGAAGGTGGGAGCGGCCGTGGCCGTGGCCCGCAGGGGCGGCATCACCGCCACCATCGACCAGATCAACAAGTACTTCCTCTTCAGCGGCATGCCCGTGGCAAGCGGCCAGTACTGGAACGGCGCGCACGGCCGCACCCCCGGCGAGGCGGTTGAAGATGCCGAAGGCATGCAGCAGATGCGCACTTTGGCGCGCAACATGAGCTTTCTCATGAAGTCGATCGCCCTGGGCAGGGAGGCCTACGGCATCCCGCAGCGCGAGCAGGCCGTCCAAACCAACTTCATCCGCTAGACGCTGCGACACTTGCGCCCCCATGAGAAACGGCACCCCGCGGGGTGCCGTTTTTGCATGCGAGTGGTCGGGGTGACAGGATTCGAACCTGCGACATCCTGCTCCCAAAGCAGGCGCGCTACCAGGCTGCGCCACACCCCGACATGCGAGCGGGCCCCATGATACCCGATTGGGCGGGGCCCTGGGGCAAGGTCTTTAGGCCAAGCGGGCGAACTTGCGCTTGCCGACCTGCAGAACGGCGCCTGCGAGCTGCTGTGCGGGGACGTTGTAGGTCTTGGCAGCCAGGGCCTGGCCGTTGACCTTCACACCGCCGCCGTCGATCAGCCTGCGGGCCTCGCCGTTGGTGCCGGCCAGCTTGCATGCCACCAGCACGGGAGGCAGGAAGACCCCGCCCTTCTCCGCGTCGTCGACGAGTTCGATGGCGAACTCCTCGATGTCCTCGGGGATCTCGTGCTCCTTGAAGAGCTTGTCGAAGGCCTCCTCTGCCGCCTCTGCGTCTTGAGCGGAGTGGTAGATGGTGACGAGCTCGCGGCCCAGCTGGCGCTTGACCTTGTTGGGGTGCAGCTCGCCGCTGGCCAGGCCAGCCTCGATGGCGTCGACCTCTGCAACGGGCATGGCAGTTGCCACGCGGAAGTACTTGACCATCAGCTCGTCGGGGATGCTCATGACCTTACCGAACATGTCTGCGGGCTCGTCTGTAAGGCCGATGTAGTTGCCGTAGCTCTTGGACATCTTCTTCACGCCGTCTGTGCCCTCCAGCAGCGGCAGGGTGAGCGCAACCTGCGGCTCCATACCCAGCTTCTCCATGAGCTCGCGGCCTGCAAGCAGGTTGAAGAGCTGGTCGCTGCCGCCAATCTCAACGTCTGCCTTGATGACGACGGAATCGTAGGCCTGCATCACTGGGTAGAGGAACTCGTGCAGGGCGATGGGCAGGTGGTTGGTGTAGCGGTTGTTGAAGTCGTCGCGCTCCAGGATGCGGGCAACCGTGAAGTTGGAGAGGACGCTCAGGAGCTGGGCCAGGTCCAGGCTGAAGATCCACTCGCTGTTGTGGCGGACATCGGTCTTTGCGGGGTCGAGGATCTTCATGGCCTGGTCCATGTAGGTCTGGGCGTTGGCCTCGATCTGCTCCTTGGAAAGCTGGGGGCGGGTGGAGTTGCGCCCGCTGGGGTCGCCGATGAGGGCGGTGCCGTCGCCGATGATGAGGGTGACGCGATGGCCCAGGTCCTGGAACTGGCGCAGCTTGCGCAGGGGCACGGCATGGCCGATGTGGAGGTCGGGGCTGGTGGGGTCGACGCCCAGCTTGATGTTGAGGGGCTCGCCGCGGTCCAGCTTCTCCTTCAGGGCATCGAGGGGCTTTATCTCATGAACACCCGACTGGATGATGTGGAGCTGTTCTTCAGTGGAAAGCATAGGTGCCTGACCTTTCCGTGGAAATGCGAAAACGTCCCGCGATGATACCACCGCGGGACGCTGTGTGCCTACATGCCGGGGTGTGCGAGCTGCCGGATGCTACTTGGTGCCGAAGATGCGGTCCCCCGCGTCTCCCAGGCCGGGGACGATGTAGGCGTCTTCGTTGAGACACTCGTCAACAGCCGCGACGTAAATGTCGACATCTGGGTGGGCCTTCTGCACGGCCTCGATGCCCTGGGGTGCGGCAACGAGGTTCATGAGGCGGATGTCGCTGCAGCCGCGGCTCTTGAGGGCGCTGATGGCGTCGACGGCGCTGCCCCCGGTTGCGAGCATGGGGTCGACGACGATGACCTTTCCCTTCTCGATGCCCACGGGCATCTTGTAGTAGTACTCGACCGGCTGCTTGGTCTCCTCGTCGCGGTACATGCCGATGTGCCCCACGCGCGCGGTGGGCAGCAGGCTCTGCAGGCCGTCGACCAGCCCCAGGCCGGCGCGCAGGATGGGGACGATGGTGATGGGCGCGTCCTCGAGCATGGGGAACTGCGCCGTGCAGATGGGGGTCTCGACCTCGACCATCTTGGTCTCCAAGTCGCGGAAGACCTCGTAGCCCATGAGCATGGAGATCTCTGTGAGCTGATGGCGGAAGTCCATCGACGAGGTCTCCTTGCGGCGCATGCGCGAGAGTTTGTCTGTGATGAGGGGATGATCGAGAACGTGAACCTGGCCCATGGCGAACCCTTCCTGTTGTGAGGCTGCTCCCTTTTCGGACGGGATCGTGCTTCTTCGGCGAAGGGAGCGCCATTGCCCTAACCGCTCAAGTATACTTGCGGCGGTTTTGCCAAGAAACCCCAATCACATAAGAGGAGAAGCGATGTCAAAGGAAGAAGAGTCCCTCGTTCCAACCATGGGTGCCGAAGACAGCCCCGAGGCCATCTACGACGCGCGCACGCTGGGCGCCCCCAAGATGGTGGTGTTCGGCTTCCAGCACATGTTCGCGATGTTTGGCGCCACGATCCTGGTGCCCATCCTCACCGGCCTCTCTGTGAGCGCAACGCTGCTCTTCGCCGGCCTGGGCACCCTGCTCTTCCACTTCCTGGCCAAGGGACGCGTGCCCGCCTTCTTGGGCAGCTCCTTCGCCTTCATCGCGGGCTACGCGGCCATCGCCCCCAACGGGGAGGCAGAGCTCCTCCCCTACGCCTGCTTTGGCGTGGCATGCGCGGGTCTGCTCTACCTGGTGCTCAGCGCCTGCTTCAAGGCCTTTGGCACAGAGCGCGTCATGCGCTTCTTCCCGCCGCTGGTCACCGGCCCCATCGTCATCGCCATCGGCCTCACCCTGGCGCCCAGCGCCATCAACAACTGCTCCGCCAACTGGCTCATGGCAGTTGTGGCCGTGGTGATCATCTTCATCTGCAACATCTGGGGCAAGGGCATGATCAAGATCATCCCCGTCCTCATGGGCGTGCTCGTCTCCTACGCCGCTGCCATGCTGCTCATCCCCACCTGCAGCCAGGTTGTCGACATCGCGGGCACCGCAACCTACTGCATGTTCGGCAACCCCAACCTGCAGCTCGTGAGCGTCTCTGCCCTCGAAGGCATCGCCACCGCACCGTGGATCGGCCTGCCCGTTGCCTTTGACAACACCGTCTTCGGGCTGTTCGCCAACGGCTGCGACACCGGCCTGCTGATCACCGCCGTCATCACCATCATGCCGCTGGCCTTCGCCACCATGATCGAGCACATCGGCGACGTCTCTGCCATCAGCTCCACCTGCAACCGCAACTTCATCGCCAACCCCGGCCTGCACCGCACCCTGCTGGGCGACGGCCTGGCCACCATCCTGGCGAGCCTCTTCGGCGCGCCGGCCAACACCACCTACGGCGAGAACACCGGCGTGCTCGCCCTCACCAAGGTCTACGACCCGCGCGTGGTGCGCTTGGCGGCCTGCTTTGCCATCGTGTTCAGCTTCTGCCCCAAGTTCGCCGCAGTCATCGGCGCCATGCCCACCTGCGTGATCGGTGGCGTCTCCATGGTGCTCTACGGCATGATCTCTGCCGTGGGCGTGCGCAACCTGGTCGAGGCCCGCGTCGATTTCTCCCACACCCGCAACGTCCTCATCGCAGCCATCATCCTGGTGCTGGCCCTGGGCATCGCCTACAGCGCCGGCGGCTCCATCGCCTTCACCGTGGGCGGCGTCGTCATCAGCCTCTCCGGCCTGGCCGTGGGCTCCCTGGCAGGCATCGTCCTCAACGCCATCCTGCCCGTTGACGAAGACAAGCCCACCAACCCCCTCGAGGGCCCGAGCAAGGCCCTGCGCGAGCAGATGGACGACCTGGGCACACCCGTCAGCGCAGACGACCCCGCAACCGAGCTCGTCAACGCAGAGCGCAAGGCCAAGGAAGCTCAGCAGCAGTAGCGGCCCTCCCCTCTCACAAGCACAAGGACGCCCCCGACATCCACGCGCCGGGGGCGTCCTTTGTTTCTGGGAGCTAGCAGGTCGAAAAACGGCTAGGGCGCCCGGCTCTAGCGCTTGCCGCCGCGGGAGCCGCTGGGCGGGAACTTGCCCCTGTTCTCCTTGCGGACTACGCGGCGCTTGGTGCCGGCGTCCCCACGTGCCTGTATGTTCTTGGCGCCGGCAACGCCGCCCTTCTCCTTGCGCTGGGCGCGGGCCTGGCTGCGGGCCTCCTGGAGCTCGTACTCGGTGCGGGCCTCCCTGCCGGCCTTGGTAGAGGCCTCGCTGTCGATGCGGTTGCCGTCGAAGGTCTTGCCCCAGCGCTGCTCGCGGTTGGCGGCGCGGCGCTCGGCCTCCTTCTCCTTCACCGTCTTCTTGGCGCCGGTGCGGTTGCGGAAGAGGTTACCGGCGGTGCAGCCCTCCTCCTTCTCCACGGGCTTGCCCTGCAGGGCGCGGCGGGCGCGGTAGAACTGCTCCTCGCCCTCGTTCTCTTCGAGCAGGGTTATGTCCACGGCAAAGCCCGTGACGCCGGCGCGGCGCAGGTCGCCGATGGCATGAGAGATGTCGAGCTTGACGGCGTTGTAGAGGTGGCCGCGGCCGAAGACGTCCGCCGTAATCGGGAAGAGGTAGCCCTTGCGGTCCTTGTAGTAGCGCGGGGCGCCCTTGCGGCGCTTACATTTGGCACACTTGCCGTCGCAGGGGCCCTCTGCCATGAGGAAGCAGTGGTCAGAGACCATGAGCTCCTGCCTGCCGTGGACCACCACGCCCAGCGGCAGCGGGCTCTCGTCTGCCAGCTGCTTGATCTGGGCCAAGGTGAGCTCGGGGCTGATCCAGGCAAAGTCAGCGCCCAGGGCCGCCCACACGCGCAGGGCGTCTGGATTGGTGGCGTAGAGCTTGGGGCCCGTGGCCTTGCCCGGCTCGAGCTCGCTCATCGTCTGGGCGACGCTGGTGGTCTCGTTGAAGTTGATGCGGGTGACGAAGGCGCTCATCTTGTCTGCGAGCTGGGGCACAGAGGAGGTGTCGAGCGTGCCGCAGGCCAGGCCCCTCTCGCGCGACTCGTGGGCTGCCAGGTCGAGCACGGCTTCCTCGTAGGCGGCGATGGCGGCAGCGCGGCACTTGTGCAGGGCGGAAAAACCCATGCCCACGCCTTCGTCGAGCTGTATGTCCCACTCGATGATGCGGTAGGGGGTGCCGCCCAGGCGGTTGACGTGCTCCATGACGTCGTCTTCTGTGATGGCGATGCTGCGCGCCTCCTCCACGACGGCGCCCTCTGCCTGGCCGTGGTTGCCCTTGTCGTCGCTGACCACGACCATCAGGGGCTGGCCCTTCACGGCGGTCACAGACGCGCGCAGGGCCACGGTCTTCAGGCCCTCCTGCGTGCGCTCGCGGCACTCGCGCGCCAAGGCGGCGCTGCGGATGCGGAAGAGGCGGTCTCCCGGGCTCACCGCGCCGCGGATATAGAGCTCGACGCTGCCGGGGCGCAGGTCGTCTGCCTGCTGCACCTCGTAGGTGGTGCGGCCCTTAGAGGTCCAGACCTCCAGCAGGTCGCCGGCCTCCAGCTGCTCGCTCGCCTCCACCTGCACCATGCCGTTGCGGAAGCCAGAGACCCTGCCCACCAGCACGCCGCGGTTGTTGGGGCGCTTGTAGCCCATCATCTCGTTGCCGCGCTCTCCTACAAGGTAGGCCGGCGTGAACCCGCGCGAGAACGCCTCGGAAAGCCCCGCCTTCTCCTCTGCCGTGGCCTCGAATCCGTCCTCCTCGAGCCAGGCGCGGTCGAGGGCGGCGCGGTAGGTGCCCACAGCGGTCGAGACGTACTCAGCGGACTTCATGCGGCCCTCGATCTTGAGCGAGGCGACGCCCGCAGCGATGAGCTGCGGCAGGTAGTCGATGCCCATGAGGTCCTTGGGGCTGAGCAGGTACTCGCCGGGGTCGGCGAGCTTCTTGCCGTCCTCGTTGACGATGGTGTAGGGCAGGCGGCAGGGCTGAGCGCACACACCCCTGTTGGCGCTGCGGCCGCCGATGAGGCTGCTCAGAAGGCACTGCCCGCTCTGGCAGATGCACAGGGCGCCGTGGACGAAGACCTCGAGGTCCATGCCCAGCTGGGCCAGCTTGGCGATCTGCCCCACGGAGAGCTCGCGGGCCAGGGTCACGCGGCCAAAGCCCAGCTTGCGCGCAAGCTCGATGCCCTTGGCATCGCGGATGTTCATCTGGGTGGAGGTGTGCAGCTCGAGCTGGGGCAGCTCTTCGCGCAGGCGCTGCGCCAGGCCCACGTCCTGGATGATGGCGGCGTCGATGCCGGCCTCTGCAGCGCCGTACACCACGCCCAGGGCCTGGTCCATCTCGCCCGGGTAGACCAGGGTGTTGGCCGTGAGGTAGACCTTGCGCCCCCTCAGGTGGGCGTCGCGGCAGGCTGCCTCGAGGTCCTCCGGGGCAAAGTTGTCTGCGTTGCAGCGGGCGTTGAAGCCCTCCCCCGCACCCAGGTAGACGGCGTCTGCACCGGCTGCGAGCGCAGCCTCGAAGGCCTCGCGGTTGCCGGCAGGGGCAAGGAGCTCGGGTTTTCTCATAACGTTTCTCGTCCTTTCTTAAGGGCGTCCTACAGCCCCCGCTGCCTTTCGACGGCGCACGGGAGGCTGTCTCTTCTTCTTCATCAAGCGGGGTGAGCCCGCCTCGTCCATCTGATGTTAGAGGCGCGCCGCATCTGCGCGGAGGCGCTCCGCTGCCTCCTGCAGCTGCACCTTGACCGCCTCGTGGCCGGTGCCGCCGTAGGTGGTGCGCTTGGAAACCACCTCGTCGATGTCCACGGCCTTGACCGCGTCTTCGCCAAAGAGCTCGCTGGCAGCTGCCAGCTCTGCGGCGCTGAGCTCCTGCAGGGTCTTGCCCGCCTTCTCGCACTCCAAGACCAGGTGGCCCACCACGGCATGGGCGTCGCGGAAGGGCATGCCCTTGCCCACCAGATAGTCTGCGAGGTCTGTTGCGGCCATGAAGCCCCCGTGGGCACCGGCGCGCATGGCGTCTTCGTTGACCGTCATGGTGCGGATCATGCCCGCCATGACGATGAGGCTGTCGCTCAAGGTGTCGACCGCGTCGAACACGCCCTCTTTGTCCTCCTGCATGTCCTTGTTGTAGGACAGCGGCAGACCCTTGAGGGTGGTGAGGAGCTGGATGAGGTCGCCGTAGACGCGGCCCACCTTGCCGCGGATGAGCTCGGCGAAGTCCGGGTTCTTCTTCTGCGGCATGATGCTGCTGCCGGTGGAGTAGGCGTCGCTCAGGCGGATGAAGCCGAACTCGCCGCTGCTCCAGTAGATGAGCTCCTCGCTCAGGCGGCTCAGGTGCATCATCGCCACAGAGCAGGCATAGCTCAGGTCGAGCAGGAAGTCGCGGTCACTCACCGCGTCCATGCTGTTGGGGTACACGGCGCCAAAGCCCAGCTGCTCGGCCACGTAGAAGCGGTCGAGGGGGTAGGTGGTGCCAGCCAGGGCGGCAGAGCCCAGAGGCAGCACGTCGCAGGCATCCATGGCGGCCTTGAGGCGGTCGAAGTCGCGGGTGAACATCCAGTAGTAGGCAAGCATGTGGTGGCTGAAGAGCACCGGCTGGGCGCGCTGCATGTGGGTGTAGCCCGGCATCACCACGCCGAAGTTGTCCACAGCAGCCTCGTAGAGCGCGCGACGCAGGTCGAGCACCAGGTACATCAGGCCCTGGCTCAGCTGCTTGCAGTGCAGGTGGGTGTCGGTCGCCACCTGGTCGTTGCGGCTGCGCCCGGTGTGCAGGCGCCCGCCAGCAGGGCCGATGGCCTCCGTGAGGTTGCGCTCGATGGACATGTGGATGTCCTCGTCGTTGATGTCGAACTCGAACTCGCCCTCCTCGATCTGGCGGGCGATCTCGTCGAGCCCACGGTGGATGGCCTCAACGTCTTCCTGGGGGATAATGCCCTGACGGCCCAGCATGGCGCTGTGGGCCTTGGATCCGGCGATGTCTGCCTCCCACATGCGCTGGTCAACCGGGAGGCTCGCCCCGAAGATCTGCGTGAAGTCGCTGGGCGAGTCCTCAAAGCGCCCGCCCCAGAGGGCATCGCTGCCGTGCTCGTTGCTCTGTTCTGCCATGATGATCCTCTCGCGCCGCCACAGGGCAGCGGAATTACTAGCCGGTGAATGCAAGCGTTTCATTGTATCAGGCTTGTGCGCGCCTGCGCACAGCAAAGCGGCCCGGCCCCGCATGCGCAGGGACCGGGCCGCCAGAGCACAGCTTTCAGCTTGCTAGAACGATATGAACCCGAAGGTCGCCGCCACATAGGCGAGCAGCACCACGAAGACCAAGATGGGGGCGATGTACTTGACCATCACGCTCCAAGCACCCGCCAGCTTGAACTCGGCGGACTTGCGCACCTCTGCCACCAGGGTCTTGGGCTTCATCACAAAGCCCACGAAGAGGCAGGTAAGGATGCAGACCACGGGCATCATAACGGTGTTGGACAGGAAGTCTGCCAGGTCGAGCAGCGAGCTACCCTCGCCCAGCGGCTGGATGAAGCTCAAGACGTTGTAGCCGGCGTTGATGAAGCAGCCCATGAGCAGGGTGTAGACGGTGATGATGACACCCGCCTTGGTGCGGGAGCATTTCATGCCGTCTGCCACGATGCTCACGCAGGCCTCTGCGATGGAGATGGCAGAGGTGACCGCTGCAAAGAGCGCCAGCAGGAAGAACAGGAAGCCCACGACTTGCGCGGCCCCGCCCATGTGGGCGAAGACCTGGGGCAGGGTGATGAACATGAGGCCGGGGCCCGAGCTGGAGGCGACAGCCTCTGCGCTGCCCAGGGCGGCAAAGGCACCGGGGACGATCATCAGGCCGGCGAGGATGGAGACCAAGAGGTCAAAGCCCACGATCTGGGTGGTGGAGCTGGTGAGGGACTCGTCGTCCTTCACATAGGAGCCGTAGGTGACCATGATCGCCATGGCGATGGACAGGCTGAAGAAGCACTGTCCGATGGCGGCGAGGATGAGCTCCGGGGACATCTTGGAGAAGTCCGGGGTGAAGAAGTACTTCACGCCGTCGAGAGCGCCGGGGATGGTCATGGTGAAGATGGCGATGCCGACGGCCATGAGGATGAGCAGGGGCATGAGGACCAGGTTGATGCGCTCGATGCCACCCTTGACGCCCATGAAGATGATGGCCATCACGATGGCGGCAAAGAGGATCATCCACAGGTAGCTCTCCAGGCCGCCTCCGATGAAGCCCGTGAAGAACCCGCCGCCGTCTGCCATGGCAGCCGGGTTGGAGGTGATGTAGGCAGCGGCGTACTTGGCCACCCAGCCACCGATGATGCTGTAGTAGGGCAGGATGATGAAGGGGACTGCCGCAGCCAGGATGCCGATGATGCTGTACTTCTTGCCGTAGCGGCTGAAGACGCCCACAACGGACTTCTTGGCGTTGCGACCCAAGGCGATGTCCTGCAGCAGCAGCGAGATGCCCAAGGTGAACACGCAGATCAGGTACACCAGCAGGAAGGTGCCTCCGCCGTACTTGGCATCCAGGTAGGGGAAGCGCCACATGTTGCCCAGGCCCACAGCGGAGCCTGCGCCAGCCAGCACGAAGGCCCACTTGTTGGACCACAGCGCGCGGGAGTGCTTCTTTTCGTTATCCATTGTCTTCCTCACTCAAACTCAGTAACAAAACGGTTACAGGTGACTCGAGACTTTACCATCTGAACACGCTGGAGTCAGCGGGGAATTGAACCCACTCTGCCGAGAGACCCCCTCTCGCCATCCTGCGCTAGACTTACGGCATCTTGACAACTCTGCGATTGGAGCGCGCATGACCCCCACCGAGCGCGCAGTGGGCAACATGGCCAGCACCATCGGGCGCGAGGTCGGTCGCCAGCTCATCCGAGGCATCTTCGGCTCCTTGAAGAGATAGGGTGCTACCCTTTTCAGCACACACCTGCAGCACACGCGAGTGAGGAGAACACCGTGATCGACAAGGACTGCATCTTCTGCAAGATCGGCGCACATGAGATCGGCACCAAGGTCGTATACGAGAACGAGCACGTCATCGCCTTCGACGACATGGAGCCGCTGATGCCCGTCCACACCCTGATCATCCCCAAGGACCACTACGCCAACATCGGAGACAACGTCCCCGAAGAGACTCTGGGCAAGGTCTTTGCCGCCGTGAAGGAGGTCGCGGCCATCAAGGGCCTCGACAACGGCTATCGCCTGCTGATCAACACGGGCGAGGACGCCAGTCAGAGCGTCCCGCACTTCCATGTCCACGTGCTCGGCGGCGGCTGGATGCCCCGCCCCAACGACCAGGACTGGGGTCCCAACGCCACCAACGCCGCGGAGCTGGGCTACAAGTAAGCGGCATAGACGCAGGAATGCCGAGAGGGGGCGGGTGCAGCGCAGCACCCGCCCCCTCTTCTTTGCGGTGCGGACGAAAGCTAGCGGTCTATCTCGTCACGCGGGTCGAAAAGGTCGTTGGGCATGACGCGCACGTCCACCAGCCCCAGCTCACCCAACGCAGAAAGCGTGCGGTGCGGGACAGTCAGGTCGTCTTGGAAGCGCGCTGCGTACTCGATCGCCTGCATGAGCGTGATGTTGTGGCGCAGGTCCGCCCAGGTGTCCACGTCGGGCATGGCCGGGAGGTAGTGGGCCGGCAACCCCAGGCGGCGGGCCTTGTCGATATAGGCGGGCAGGACGGTGAGCCCGTTGGCGCAGTAGTAGACGCCGCTGTGGTCGAAGGGCGTCTGCCGCGTCCAGCCCACGATGCTCACGCCCATCTCCTGGTCCGGGCTCAAGACGATGCCGCCGCGTTCCTCATCGCACAGGCGGTGCAGGTACGCAAAACCCAGCTCGATCACGTCTTGGGTGAGCGCCGGCATGTCGCAGCCCATGGAGAGCACGGTGCTGTAGCCCCTCTCCCACACCTGCTGGAAGGCGTGGTTGTAGTGCTCGTCAAAGCTGGCGCCGTCGTCTTGGATGAAGGTGAGGGCGCGGGGCCAGGTGCCAGACGCAGCAAAGAGCTCCTGCATGGCCTGGCGCTGCTCCCAGCCGGGGCTCGAGATGATGATGTCGTAGCTGTCTTGCAGCTGAGAGCCAGCGCAGGCGGCCTCGAGCCGCGCCGCAGCATCGCAGCAGCACTCCACCACGTCGAAGAGCATGCAGTGATAGAGGTTGCTGGCCCACTCCGGCGCTAAGAAGCCGTCTTTGAGCGTGGTGAGCCTGGTCTTGACCTTGCCTGCCTGCGGGACCTTGCTGAAGAGCAGGATGGCGTTCTTGCGTTGCTGCACGGGGACCTCCTCGCGTCTGTGTGCCCGCCACAGTATACGCGCAGGGCCCTCCTCAAGCACCGAGGCCCAGCTGTTGGGAGCCGGGCCTCGGTGGAGCCGCTGTTGGGAGCGGCGCGGTGCGCTGGCGTGAGGAGGTGAGGAGAGCCGCGCACCCTTTTGGAAAGAGAAAGGAGAGGACTAACAGCACTTACTATACGCAGGACCAGCAACGCTCAAGATGCGCAGCAGCGTCAGTTCGGTTACGCCAGGTTACAGGAAGCCCACAGCGAACTGCACTGCACGCCGCCAACGCGGCAAAGACAGACAAAGCGTATCTATATTATTCGCTTCTAAATATAGTTTTAGCCTCTACGCGCTATAATGAGAGTACATGTCCTAAGGAGCGCTGGCTATGCTGTTGGAAAACGAGAACGCCCTCAAGGCAGAGGACGTTGCCAAGATCTTGAAGATAGGTCGCAATGCCGTGTACAGCATGGCAAAGAGCGGGGAGCTCCGCTCGTACCGTATCGGCCGCAAGCTCCGCTTCACCTACAAGGACATACAGGACTACATCGACGGCTCCAGAACCGGCATGTCACCGGCATCCAACCCCTCCCGCCCCCTCCCCCAACCCGGGGAATTCGTTCTGAGCGGGCAAGATGCCCTGGTCGACGTGCTCGCCGAACACACGCGCAGACGCGGCGTCTTTGTCTCTGTCTGCGGGCTCAACAGCTACGATGCGCTTTGCGCGCTCTACAAGGAAGAGGCAAGCGCAGCGTGCTGCAGCCTCTACGATGCGGATTCCGAAAGCTACAACCGCTCCTCTATCAAACGCATGCTGCCCGGCGTCAACGCTGTGATGATCCACCTGGCAACCATGTCCCGCGGCTTGCTGGTAGCAAGCGGCAATCCCAAGAACATATCCGGTATCGAGGACCTCTCGCGCCCGGGCGTGCGCATCGCCAACAGGGAGAAGGGCTCATCGGCGCGAGTCTTCCTCGACAGCAAACTCCAAAAGCTGGGCATCTCCCCGAGCCTGCTCAGCGGCTACGAGGAAAGCAGCGCCACAGAGATGGGGATGGCCGCCAAGATCGCCCAGGGTTACGCAGACGCGGGAATCGGCAGGCAGCAGACTGCCAGCCGCGTTGAGGGGCTCGAGTTCATCCCCCTGTGCCCCGAGGACTACTGCATCGTCCTCAGGGAGGAAACCCTCAAGACACCCCA
The DNA here is from genome assembly GCA_051876075.1 of Coriobacteriales bacterium. Classification (GTDB taxonomy): domain Bacteria; phylum Actinomycetota; class Coriobacteriia; order Coriobacteriales; family QAMH01; genus W2P13-069. The sequence goes on along the minus strand of JBJEHM010000023.1, from coordinate 4,509 downwards.
GGCAAAGGTTCTGCTCGAGGTGATTAGCAGCGGAGAGCTGCAGGATGCATTCTCTTGCGCGAGCGGCTACGACACCTCTGCCACAGGGCGCTACGCAATCATCAGGTAAGCGGGCGCATCGACGCAAAAGCCCGGCTCAGTCCTCTTCCAGAGGCTCCAGGCGATACCAGTCATCGGCAAGCGAGCCCGCAGGCACCGCCTCGAAGACATCGCTCAAGCCAGAGCAACCCCTCAAGATCACTTCGTCGCCATCCATACACAGAATGCGCCTCACGATGCGGCCGCCCTTGAAGCCCAGCAGCGTGCCCGCACAGATGAAGTCATCGGTCATGGGAACAAGGCGGTAGTCGATGTCTTCGACTCTCTTCACACTCCCGATTCCTGGCATTGCCCGCCCCCCTTGCACGGTTGGATGGTGTTCTATCTCTGCAAATGATAGAGGGACGAACCGGGATGAAACTAATCGAAATAAAGAATAACGCTCAGCAGCAAGAAGCCCCGTGCTGCGAGGGACAGCTCGGGGCTTCTTGCGTCGGCAGCGTTGCGGCCACCGACCCCCGGCGCCCCGCCTGCAAGAGGGGATGCGAGGCGCCGGATCTTGAGTGGTCAAGCCCCGCCGAGGGAACGGGGCTTTACCGGTGAGAGAGAGTCCTCTTGGCGAGAGAACAGGCCGAAGCCTGAGAGGAAAGGGAGAACCAAGAGAAGCAACACTGACAATATATTCGTTGTCGAGAATAATGTCTATACTTTGTGGAGAATAATTTTAAAAAAATCGGACCCCCTTCTCAGAGAGGGTCCGACCTCTTGTTTTCAATGCGCCGCGAGCGCTTGATCAGCGCGTTGCCAGGTAGAGGTGGCGTGCGTCGAAGTGCAGCGAGATCACCTCGCCGGGCTCTGGCAGGTGGTTCTCGCTCAGAGGCAGCTTGTCCACACGCCAGTAGATGAGCGACCTGTCTGCCGCACCTGCACCTGCAGGGGGCTCGAGCGTGATCAGCGCGTCAAAGCGGTTCTCGACCACGCGGTGCACTTTCAGCCTGTAGAGGTTGTGGCCGGCCTCGCCCGGGTCTGCCAAACGGATGAACTTGGCGCGGGCGCCGATGTAGGCGAGGTCTGCAGGTATGTCTGCATCCGGGCCGACCCTCAGGCTGATGCCCCAGTCGAGCGCCTCGATGGTCTGGTCCCCGTCCCAGACGGCGCGGCTGATGTTCTTGCAGCCAGAGAGCTTGAGACCCGCGAGCGTGGTGGGATTGAGGACGATGTCGCGCGCGGAGCCCATCTCCTCGATCTTGCCGCCGCTGACAACGGCGATGCGGTCGCAGAGGCGGAAGGCCTCGTCGATGTCGTGGCTCACGTAGAGGATGGTGCCTTGGTAATCGTCGAAGACATCGAGCATGTTCTGCTCCAAGCCGGACTTCAGGTGGGCGTCGAGCGCAGAGAAGGGCTCGTCGAGCATGAGGACGTCGGGCTCTGCTGCCAGCATGCGGGCCAGGGCAACGCGCTGCTGCTGGCCGCCGGAGAGGCGCAGGGGGTAGCGCTCCTGGAAGCCATCGAGGTCGAACATGCCCAGGTAGTGCTTGACACGCTTTGCCGTCTCTTCCTTGGACAGCCCCCTGGGCATGCCAGCTGCCACGTTCTGGGCAACCGTCATATTGGGGAAGAGCTGGTAGTTCTGGAAGAGCAGCGCGGTCTTGCGCTGCTGGGGAGTGAGGTTGATCTTCTTCTCGCTGTCGAAGAAGGTCTTGCCGTTGACGATGATGTAGCCCTCGTCGGGCGTCTCCACACCGGCAATACAGCGCAGCGTGAGGCTCTTGCCGCAGCCGCTGGCACCCAGGAAGCCGATTGCCTCGGCCCCTGCCGTGAACTCGATGTCGAGGTCGAAGGAAGCCAGATGCTTCTTGATCTTGATCTCAAGCGACATTAGCGCTCCTCCCCCTTCTCGCCCCGCTCTTGAGCGGGCTCTTCAGCGCGGACAGGTTGGGGCACATCTCCAGAAAAGCCCATGTCCTCATCGATGCCGCTCGCGCCCTGCACGCGGAACTTCTGCACATGGGCGCTGTAGAGGTTGATGATCATGATGATGAGGAAGCTGATGACGATGACGACCACAACCCAGAAGATGGCCACATCCGTGGAGCCGCCCATCCAGTTGAAGTAGATGGCGATGGGCATGGTCTGCGTGACGCCTGCGTAGTTGCCGGCAAAGAACAGCGTTGCGCCGAACTCGCCCATGGCGCGCGCGAAGGCGAGCACCATGCCGGCTGCGATGGAGGGCCATGCCAGCGGCAGCATCAGCTTGGAGAAGATGCGGGTCTCGCTCCAGCCCAAGGTGCGGGCAGCGTCGAGCATATTGACGTCGAGGGCCTCGAAGGCGCCCAGCACCGTCCTGTACATCAGCGGGAAGCCCACGACCACTGCGGCGATGACTGCAGCCGGCCAGGTGAAGACGAGGTCGAGCCCGTGGTCGATGAAGAACCTGCCCAACGCGGTGCTCTTGCCAAAGACCAGCAACAGCAAGAAGCCGCATACGGTGGGAGGCAGGACCATCGGGATGGTAAAGAGCGAGTCGAGCAGGCTCTTCCAGCGGCTCTTCACGTGCATGCTGCGCCAGGCGGCGATGAGGCCGAAGATGAAGATGAAGATCATGGCGACTGCCGCGGTCTTGAGCGAGACCCACAGCGGCCGGTAGTCGACCTTGCCGAGGAAGGCCTTGAGCTGCTCGAACCAACCGCCTGCAGAGGCGACGACCACCTGGTCTGCTGGCAGCAGCTGGAAGCTGTCGCAGAAGCTGGCGAGGCCACGGTTGTTGTCGAGCCCCTTCTTCTTGATGATGGTGTAGTAGTAGTTCTCCTCGAGCTCCTTGCTGAACTCGATGGAGATATCGCCGATCTTCACGGATTTGTCCGTTGTGTACTCGTAGGGCAGCTTGCCCTTCACCCTGTTGAGGGAGGGGCCGCCGTTGGAGGCGCCGTCGTCGAGCTCCTCGACGAGCTGCTGGAAGATGGCTGTTGCGTTGGGGTCGTTGAGGTCGAGCCCGCTGGCCTCCAAGACCGTCTGGGGGATGTAGACCAGGATGCGGTCGTCGAGGCACAGGAGGGTGACGTTGCCCTCGGTCCCCTTGCCCTGGGAGTAGGCGTAGCCGTAGTAGGTGTTTAGGTAGGTCTTGTTGACGCCCACTTGCATGCGCTCGAAGTTGCTCAGGCCAAAGCCCGCATCCTCAGAGACAATCGACGTCCCCTCCTCCGGCTGCGAATCGGTGTCAGCGAATGCGCAGCCTGCAAGCGCCCCCAGTGCAAACACTGCCGCGAGCATGCAGGTTGCCCATGCTCGGACAACGGTTTTCAACATCGGATCCCCTCCTCAGCAATTCATCTCGGCAGAGATGATTGTACGAAAGAAAGGGGCGGCGATTAGGCACCGCCGCCCCTTTGTCGTAACTATCGGCAGATTTCCCGTGCGGGTGCTCTCAAGCTCTTAGGCAAGCTCGAAGCCGTACTGCTGCCAGATCTTCTGAGCGTCTGCGTTGTTCAGGCAGAAGTCCAGGAACTCTGCTGCGGCCTCTGCGTTAGCGGAGTCGGCGATTGCAGCGCCGGGATAGAGGATGTCCTTGTGGGAGTCGGCCGGGGTGGTGAAGATGGACTGAATGCCGTCATAGCGGTACAGGTCGGAAGTGTAGACAAAGCCCACGTCGCACTGGCCCTCGTTCACGTAAGAGGCAACAGTGCCGACCTTGTCGGCGCCGTCGTTGATCTTCTTGGCGATGGACTTGTCATAGGTGACGGTGATGGTGCCGTCGTCAGCGGTCTTGGTGGTGCACAGGCCGGCAGACTCGAGAGCCTGGACGGCGTACTTGCCAGCGGGGACGACGTTGGGGTCACCGATGGCGATGGAGCTCACTGCGTCGGTTGCGAGGTCCTCGAGGCTGGAGATGGTGATGGTGGAGTCTGCAGCGGCGACAACGACGAGGTCGTTGACGAACATGTTGGTGGCTGCGCCTTCCGCAACAAAGCCACCGGCAACTGCCTTGTCCATGGTGCCGGTGGAAGCAGTGATCAGGATGTCTGCAGCTGCACCGCCCTCAAGCTGGGCAACCAGGTCGCCAGAAGCCTTGAACTGGGTGTCTGCAAAGGTGACGCCGGTCTGCTCGGTGTAGAGGGCCTGAACCTCGGGGAGGGCCTTCTCGAGGGAGTTGGCGGCAAAGACCTGCAGCTCGACAGCAGGCTGGGCGTTGTTGTTAGAGCCGCTGTTGGAGTTGCCGCCGCAGCCAGCAAGGCCAAAGCAGGCGACAAGGCTCAGAGACGCCGCAGTGGCGACGATGCCCTTGGTGAAAGAACGACGATTCATGAGTGCTTCCTCTCCTTTGTCCTGCCCGCCTCCTGAGGATGCGGGCACACAATCTTTGCGGAAAATAATCCGCTACAGGCTCTATTCTTCCTGTTTAATAATCCTGAGTCAAGGAGAATTTTTACTAGCCCTCTACGCGCGGGCTGTGAGGAAGCGGGGCTTGCCTGC
>JBJEHM010000022.1:0-5322 GCA_051876075.1 Coriobacteriales bacterium | reverse complement strand
CTCCTCGGCCTCGATGACGTCGGACTGCTGCAGCAGGCGCACCTGCATGGCGATGCTCTCCAGGGTGGAGGCGGTGACGGCCAGGGCACTCATCATCTGGGCGTGGCGGTCGCGTGCGAGGACCTGGGTGGACAGCGGGTCCGGGGTGAGGCCCATCTTCTCGCACACGTATTGCTCGACGTAGGGGTCGATGTTGGAGTAGGTGCCCACCGCGCCGCTGATGGCGCCGGTGGCAGAGCACTCGCGGGCCTGCTCCATGCGGGTCTGGGCGCGCTTGAGGGCCCACGCCCAGCTGCCGAACTTCATGCCAAAGGTCATGGGCTCGGCGTGGATACCGTGGGTGCGGCCCACGCACAGCGCGTCCTCGAACTCGAAGGCGCGGCGCTTGCAGGTCTCGCCCAGCTTCTTGATGTCCTCCAGGATGATGTCGGCGGCCTGGACGATCTGGTAGCTGAGGGCGGTGTCTCCCAGGTCCGAGGAGGTCATGCCGTAGTGGACCCAGCGGCTGGGCTTGGGCTGCCCTTCGGGGACCTCGGCGTCGATGTACTTGGCCATGCAGGTGGTGAAGGCGATGACGTCGTGGTTGGTGACCTTCTCGATCTCGTCGATCTCTTCGACGGTGAAGTTGGCGTGGGCGCGGATCCAGGCGGCTTCTTCCTTGGTGATGCCGCACTGGCCCAGCTCTGCCTGGGCCTCGCAGGCCAGGACCTCGACCTCTTTCCAGATGTCGAACTTGTTCTCCATGGACCAGATATGGCCCATCTCGGGCCGGGTGTAGCGACCGATCATGCGGGGCTCCTCCTCAGTTAGCGAATGGACCTTCGTATTCTACTCCGCTGTGCGGCGGCAGTTTGCTTGGCGGCTGGCGCAGGCGGCGTCAATGCAGCAAGCGGCCGTCTTTGGGGGCCGGCAGCGCCGTGTTCGGCCGTGTCTAGATCTTGCCCATCTCGCGGGCGCAGCTGTTGTACCAGGACTGCCAGTTGGGCGGGCAGTAGGTCTTGGCCGCCGCCTGGGTGAGCGCCCCGCCGTAGAGCTCGCTGCCCAGCGCTGCTACAACGGTGTAGATGCCGTCGCTCCAGCTGGAGAAGCTGCGCCCGCCGTAGCCCCAAGCGTTGTAGCTGGCAAAGCAGGCGGCTCCCTTGGAGCTTTCGACCGTGCTGATCGCAGGGGCCCAGCGCGGGTCGACGCCGTAGTCCCATGCGGCCGCCGCGTAGGCCTTGCCGGTGCCTGCGGTGGGCGAGCCCGCAAGGTAGCTGTTGATGCGCGGCGCCCACTTGCTCACAAAGGCCTGCTTACTGGCGCTCCAGTCCACGTTGGAGATGCTGGCGTTCTCCGAGTCCTTGGCGGCCTGGTCTGCCTCCTGCTCGGCCTTCTTCTTGTCTGCCTTGGAGCTGGCCGCCTTCTTGGCTGCCGCCGCTGCCTCAGCTGCGGCGCGTGCCTCTTCGGCCTGCACGGCGGCTGCTCGTTCCTGAGCTGCCTTGCGCGCTGCCTGGGCGTCCTCGAGCGCCTGCGCGGCGGACTGCGCGGCGGCGTCTGCATCCTGCTTGTCGCCTTCGAGCTTCTGGCGGGACTGCTCGAGCTCGCTCTTCAGCTGGTGGGTGCTCACGAGCTGGCTGACGTTTTGGCTGATGATGTAGTTGTAGCTGTCGATGATGGAGATCGCCTCTGAGAACGTGCGCGCAGAGAGCAGCACGGCGATGACGCTGCTGTCGACCCCAGAGAGCTTGTAGAGCGCCACGCAGCTTTCGTTGCTGCGCTCCTCCTGGGCGGGTAGCAGCTCCTCGATCTGGCCGATGCGCGAGTTGAGCTGCGCGATCTCCTTCTCAAGGCGGTCTTGCTCGTCGAGGGCCTTGTTGTAGGCGTCCGCAGTGCGCGAGACCTCGGTCTCCGCCTGCTCGACGGCGTTGTTGGCGGCCTCTGTTGCGGGGCTGCCCCAGGCGGCTGCGGGGATGCAGGCCAGGGTGAGCGCGAATGCCAGGGATGCTGCTGCAAAGGCGCTGCGCCACTGGCTGGGGGCCGCTGTCTTGGGTTCTACCTTCAAAAACGAATCCTTGCGTTTGGGTACATTTCTGGCGCAGAGGCGCAAAACTCGCAGGGCAAGAGGGTAGCGCAAGCACGGCGAGCGCTGCAAACACCCACACAACCACCACATCAGCTCCCAGCTCGTCCCTGCAGCGGTGCTCGCCCTCGCGATCGCTCCCCGCCCTCCATCGCTTACGGTTGTCCTTTCGGGGCGCAATCGGGCCTTGTGGTTGGTGTTTTTGCAGGAATTGCCAACCACAAGGGCTAATCCGAAGGCAAAACAACAACCACAGGCAAAGGGCGGCGAACGTGGAAGGATGGGTCGATTGGGGCGAGGGCAGGGGAAGAGGGGAGCCGAAGGCGAGCGCGTGCGTCCTGCTGTCACAGGCTCGTGATAGGCTGCAAGCCATGGACTATCGCCTTGACACCAGCTACCTCATCCCCGGAACAGACGGGCCCACTATCGCGTGGTACCGCAGCCTGGCCCAGCGCGCGCATGAGAGCTTTGAGCTGCTCGAAGACGAGGTCGTGGTTGTCGACACAGAGACAACCGGGCTCGACCAAGCCAGGGATCAGATCATAGAGATCGCGGCCTGCATCTTGCGCGGGCCAGAGGTCGTGGACCGCTTCCAGACCTTTGTGGACCCGGGGCGTCCCATTCCCGCAGAGATAACAGAGCTCACCGGCATCACGCAGGAAGACGTTGCCGGCGCCCCGGACCCCAGCTTGGCGGTGGAGCTCTTCGCCACCTGGGCAGACGGGCGCGACCTCGTGGCGCACAATGCCTCGTTCGATCGCGGCGTCATCATGCGGCAAGCCCAGCCCGGGGCCATCACCGGCACCTGGATGGACAGCCTTGCCCTGGCGCGCATCGTGTTGCCCCGCATGCGCGGCCACCGCCTGGCAGACCTCGCGCGCGCCTTTGGCCTGCCAGCTAGCACACACCGCGCAACAGACGACGTGGAGGCAACCGCGGCCCTGTGGCGCATCCTGCTGGCCGGCGTCTACAGCCTGCCGGCCGGGATGGCCCAGCTCATTGCGGGCATCTCGCCTGCCAGCACGTGGAGCCTGCGGCCGCTCTTTGCCCAGGCGGCGCAGATGACCCAGGGTGCAGAGGAGTGGTCGCTGCGTCGCAGCCGCGGTCGCCGCTTCATAGAGGACAACCTCACCAACATCACAGACGCAGAGGAGGAGGCGCCCCCGGCGGTCTTCCCCACAGACGCAGAGCTGCGCCGCGCGTTCAGTGCAGACGGCATCGCCGGTGCCATGTACCCGGGCTACGAGCCGCGGCCAGAGCAGCTCGCCATGGCGCTCGAGGTGGGAGAGGCCCTGCGGACGGGCACCCACCGCTGCCTGGAGGCCGGCACGGGCGTGGGCAAGTCGATGGCCTACCTGGTGCCGCTGGCGCTTGCCGCCAAGGCCAACCCCGGCATGACCGTTGGCGTGGCCACCAAGACCAACGCCCTCATGGACCAGCTCGTGTACTCGGAGCTCCCACGGCTGTCGCAGGCGCTGGGCGGGCTGCGCTACATCTCCCTGAAGGGCTACGACCACTACCCCTGCCTTCGCAAGCTCGAGTCAATGCTGCGCGATAAAGAGCAGGAGCGCCGTCCGGAGCTCATCGAGATGCTGGCAACCCTGCACACCTACATCGCACAGACGCCGTGGGGCGACCTCGACGCGCTCAGCCTGCCCTGGTACGGCCTGCCGCGCTACGCGGTGGTGGCCAACAGCGAGGACTGCCTCAAGAGCCGCTGCCCGTTCTTCCCCACGCGCTGCTACCTGCACGGGGCGCGCTGCTTTGCCAGCAAGGCACAGGTGGTGGTCACCAACCACGCCCTGCTCTTCCGCGACGTCCAGGCAGACAACGCGATCCTGCCAGAGGTCAAGCACTGGGTTGTAGACGAGGCCCACGCCGCAGAGCAGGAGGCCCGCAAGCAGCTGAGCTTCCAGGTTTCCGCGCAGGGGCTCGAGTCCTATCTCAACCGCCTTGGCGGGCAGTTCGGCACGCTGGCGCAGATCCGTCGCAAGTCGCTGGAGCTCGAGGGCGGCGTGGTGCTGCAGGGCCGCTGCACCCTGGCGCAGCAGCAGCTCGACCGCGTGCGCTCTGTGGGCACGAGCTTCTTCTCGTTCGTCAAGGACCTGGGCGAGCTGAGCCAAGACCGCGGCAGCGCGTACAGCCACATCACCATGTGGGTGGACCGCCGCGTGCGCGAAAGCGGGCCGTGGATGTCGCTCGAGGGCCCCGGCCGCAGCCTGAGCCGCAAGCTCGACGAGCTGGTGCGCACGCTCACAGAGCTGCTGGCCGGCGTGCAGGACTTCGAGGAGCTGGCTGTCTTGGCAGCCGACCTCAACGCCGGACTGTGCCGCCTGGACGAGATGCTCGCCGCGCTCAACCTGGTGCTCGAGGGCACAGACGCGGAGTTCGTCTACAGCGTCAGCCTCGACCGCGGCACAGAGAAGCCGGCAGAGGAGCTGCGCGCCGAGCGCCTGGACGTGGGAGCGGTGCTGGCGGCGGACTTCTACCCCAACGTGAGCAGCGTCATCTACACCAGCGCCACGCTCGCAACCGGCACGCGCGAGCCCTTTGCGTACTTCCAGCACGGCACCGGGCTCGACCAGCTCAGTCCAGAGCGCCGCCCCGCCCTGCAGCTGTCCAGCAGCTACGACTTCGACGCGAACATGCGGGTGCTGCTGCCGCAGGGCTTCCCGGAGCCTGCGTCGCCGGCCTATCGCCCGCAGCTGGCCCAGCTGCTGCTGGAGGTGCACCGCGCCATGGGCGGCAGCGTGCTCACGCTCTTCACCAACCGCCGGGAAATGGAGGAGCTCTACCGCGAGCTCAAGCCCCGGCTGGCGCAGATGGGCATCGAGCTCATCGCCCAGACGCGCGGCACGTCAACCAAGAGCCTACGCGACCGCTTCCTGGCAGACCGCGAGCTCTCGCTCTTTGCGCTGCGCAGCTTCTGGGAGGGCTTTGACGCGCCGGGAGAAACGCTGCGCTGCGTGGTCATCCCCAAGCTGCCCTTTGGCCGCCCCAACGACCCGCTCTCCTGCGAGCGCGAGCAGCGCGAGGGCCGCGGCGCCTGGGGTCGCTACAGCCTGCCAGAGGCCGTGATGGACCTCAAGCAGGCGGCCGGGCGCCTCATCCGCAACTCGACGGACCGCGGCTTCCTGGTGCTGGCAGACGGCCGCCTCCAGACCAAGTACTACGGCAAGACCTTCCTGAACGCCCTTCCCACCGGCAACATCCGCGTGGTCCCGGCAGAGGAGATCACTCGCATTATGGAGGAAGAAGTCTAG
>JBJEHM010000021.1:0-22274 GCA_051876075.1 Coriobacteriales bacterium | reverse complement strand
GACAAAGCCACGGTCACAGGGGAATGGTCGCTGGGCAGTTCTCTCCAAATAATTTCAAATTGGCAGCTATGAGGGCAGGGGCTATAGGTTATACTCCTTACTCGCGCCTTGCGGCGCGTTGAAAGGCTTCATGGTGGCTGTGGCGCAGTTGGTTAGCGCGCCAGATTGTGGCTCTGGAGATCGAGGGTTCGAATCCCTTCAGCCACCCCAGCTTTTCGCGGACCGGTAGCTCAGCTGGCAGAGCAGGGGACTCTTAATCCCAAGGTCCAGGGTTCGAACCCCTGCCGGTCCACCACTCACATTCCCAGCCCCTCTTCGAGGGGCTTTTGTTTTGCTAAAAACCTCTTGCATTCTCAAGATAATCGTGTATAGTATCTCCTTGCGTTTGGACCGGTAGCTCAGCTGGCAGAGCAGGGGACTCTTAATCCCAAGGTCCAGGGTTCGAACCCCTGCCGGTCCACCATCCGCATCTCCCGCCCCTCGTACGAGGGGCGTTTTTGTGTGTGCTGTTAAACCAGACTGGAGCTCAACCTCTCTGCACGTCATCTCGACCAAGCGAGCGTAAGCGAGCGCGTGGAGAGATCCCGGGTTGAGTCAGGGGACCGAAGCTCGAGACAAGCGGTCTTGTGGCTCAACCCGAGATTTCTCCACTGTGGCGCTAATCGCGCCTCCGGTCGAAATGATGGCCCGGGGCGTCCACTAGCGCCACTTTGGTCTGACAGCACTAGTTTGTTGCCTGGGTTAACTAACGGTGCCGTCGTGTGCGCGTGGCTCGGGTTTTCAACAGCTTGGATTCAAATGGGAACTAATCCCAGTTTGATGAGTCTTTGTGCTTGCCTTTGAGCGCAGCTGCGTTATTCTGTCATAACCCATTTTGTCAACTGTGTTGGAGATAATCGTGAGCATAAATCGGCAAGCAGCAAGCGAAGAAGAACCCTCTTCCGTTCAGCCGTCCACAGCTGCCGTTGACCCCGGCGAGGAGCTCGACGAAGAGTGGGAGGCGCTCGATGCTGCCGCAGAGGAGCAGGAACAGCTTGTCCTTGAGGAGATCGCGGCCGCCCGCGTAGAGAAGGCCAAGATGGAGGCCAAGGCAAAGGCGCGCGAGGAGGCTCTGGAGAAGGCCGCTGCAGAGGAGGCTGCAAAGGCAGAGGCCCGCGCCAAGGCCGCAGCCCCGGAAGAGGAGCTCACCGAGGAAGAGGTCTTGCTGAGGCGCGCACGCGTTGCCGCGCGCGACGGCGTCCAGCTGCGCCGCACCATGAAGATGGGCATCTTCTTCGCCGCTCTGGGCGTGGTAGAGGCGATCTTCGGCTTCATGGGAGGCAACTTTCTGGTTGGCGGCGTTGGAGCGGTGCTGGCCATCGCGTGCGTTGTATACGTGCTCGTCAACCGGCCGCGCGTGAAGGCCGCGGTGGAGCACTTCAACATCCTCAACGCAGAGCTCGAGGAATACCGCGTGCGCAACTCAAAGCCCAGCGATGCCCCCAGCGTCGACGAGCTGATCGAAGAGCACGAGCGAGAGAAGAGCGAGAAGCGCAGCCGCTAAGACTGCGAGTTACCAAGCTGTCGGCGCCCGCGGAGCCTGCTCCCGGGCGCTGTCTGTGTTTGCGGTAGAAGCTCTTTGTTCTAGACGCGCGTTTTCGTGTCACAGGGGTGGGGTAGGATGGGTGCTCGAACGAACAAGGAGAAAGGCCGCGCATGAGCTTGCAAGAAACCGCCACCCAAGCCGCCCCGGAGGACGCCAACACATACAGCTCGCTGGGCGCCCTGGCAGACCGCATCTGGGACGAGCAGGGCCAGGCTGCAGACGGGGCAGACATCTTCGAGGCCTTCATCGAGTGGGCGCAAGAGCGCGGTATCGAGCTGTGGCCCCATCAGGAAGATGCGCTGCTCGCCCTCATGAGCGGCAACCACGTCATCTTGGGCACGCCCACGGGCTCCGGCAAGTCGCTGGTGGCGCTGGGCATGCACTTCATGGCCCTGTGCCGCGACCAAGTCTCGTTCTACACAGCTCCCATCAAAGCCCTGGTGAGCGAGAAGTTCTTCCAGCTCTGCGAGTACTTTGGCCGCGACTACGTGGGTATGATCACGGGGGACAGCTCCATCAACCCAACAGCTCCCATCATCTGCTGCACAGCAGAGATCCTGGCAAACCGCGCCCTGGCAGAGGGCCCCGGCGCAGACATCTCCTTTGCCGCCATGGACGAGTTCCACTTCTATGCAGACGTTGACCGCGGCTGGGCCTGGCAGGTTCCTCTCATCGAGCTCACCAACACCTCCTTCCTGCTTATGAGCGCTACGCTGGGAGACACCAGCTCAATCGCCGCCCAGCTGGAGGAGCGCAGCGGCCGCAGCGTGGACGTGGTGGCAAACGCCCCGCGCCCCGTGCCCTTGAGCTTCGAGTACACAGACACCGCTCTGGAGGGCACGGTCGAGCTCGCCCTGCGCGCGGGCGATGCTCCCATCTACATCGTGCACTTCTCGCAAGACGCCGCGCTCAACTCCGCCCAGGCGCTCGCCAGCTACGGCGTGGCCGGCAAGGAGCAGCGTGCGGCTATCAAGGAGGCCTGCAAGGGCACCAGCTTCAACACCGCCTTTGGCAAGATCCTGCAGCGCCTGCTGGGCTGCGGCGTGGGCGTGCACCATGCGGGCATGCTGCCGCGCTACCGCCTGCTGGTGGAAAAGCTCGCCCAGGAGGGCCTGCTGCCCGTCATCTGCGGCACAGACACCCTGGGCGTGGGTATCAACGTGCCCATCCACACCGTGCTGCTCACGGCGCTCACCAAGTTCGACGGGCGCAAGCAGCGCCGCCTCAACGCGCGCGAGTTCCACCAGATAGCAGGGCGCGCCGGGCGCAGCGGCTTTGACACAGAGGGCATGGTCATCGCCCTGGCCCCAGAGCACGAGATAGAGAACGCCAAGCTCAAGGCCAAGGCAGCGGGAGACCCCAAGAAGCTGCGCAAGCTCAAGCTCAAGAGCGCGCCGGAGAACTTCGTCAACTGGAACCAGACCAGCTTCCAGAACCTCATAGACGCCGTGCCAGAGGCCCTCAAGCCCCGCATGCGCATCACTCATTCGATGGTGCTCAACATACTTGAGCGCGGTGGAGACGCGCGCGCACGCGTCGAGGAGCTCATCAGTGCCAGCCATCAAGACGATGCCGGCAAGGAGAAGCTGCGCACCCGCGCGGAGGAGATCTTCACCACCCTCATAGAGGCAGGCGTGGTGGAGGTCTTGGAAGACGAGGACGGCATCCCGGACTACGTCACCACGGTAGACATGCCGCGTGACTTCGCGCTGGACCAGCCGCTGTCTCCCTTCCTGCTGGCGGCGCTGGAGCTGCTCGACCCTGAAGACGAGAACTACGCGCTGGACGTGGTGAGCATGGCGGAGTCGACGCTGGAGCAGCCGCGCCAGATCCTGCGTGCCCAGGAGCGCCGCGCGCGCGACAAGGCCATGGCCCAGATGAAGGCAGACGGCGTGGACTACGACGAGCGTCTGGAGAAGATCCAGGAGGTCAGCTACCCCAAGCCGCTCGAGGACCTGCTGGAGGGCGCGTTCAGCATGTACTGCGAGAAGGTCCCCTGGGCGCGCGACTACGAGGTCAACCCCAAGAGCATCCTGCGCGAGATGCTCGAGACAGGGGACACCTTCAAGAGCTATGTGTCTGCCTACGGCATCGCCCGCAGCGAAGGTCTGCTGCTGCGCTACCTGAGCGACGCCTTCCGCGTGCTGGACCGCACCATCCCGCTGGACAAGCGCAACGAGCAGCTCGAGGACATCGTGGCGTGGCTGGGCGTGGTGGTGCGCAGCGTCGACTCCTCCTTGGTTGATGAGTGGGCCGGCATGGGGGAGGGCGCAGAAGTCGCTCCGCCCGCTGCAGAGGACGTGGTGGTTGCAGACCGCCGCGGCATGCGCGTGCTGGTGCGCAACGCCCTCTTCCAGCGTGTGCGCCTTGCGTCCTTGGAGCGCGCCGACGAGCTGGGCCGCATGGACCTGGACTGGGGCTTTGGCGAGCGCAAGTGGCGCGCTGCCCTGGAGGAGTACTACGAACAGCATGAGGAGCTGCGCATTGATGCGGACGCCCGCAGCGCAGCCTTCCTCAGCATCGATGAGTCTGGCGAGCTCTCCAGCCACCTGTGGCATGTGCGCCAGATCTTCTGCGACGGGGAAGGAGACCACGACTTCCGCATCGAGGCGGATGTCGACCTCGACGCGACGCAAGACGGCGGCGAGGTCGTCTTCGCCAACTACCGCGTGGGCTTCTTCGAGGAGCTTTGAGCGGCGCGGGCCGGCTTGCATTGCGAGCATAGATGGACAGATGGCAAGTGCCGGGCAACGCTTTGCCCGGGCAGCTTGAGCGGGTTTGCAGGCAGGTGCTAGGATATTCTGCCTGATTTTTCAGCTGTACGAGGAGTGTGTATGGACCAGGTATTCCAAGAAGAGCAGGCTCACCTGAAGGAGACCTACGGCAAGCTGCTGCAGATCGAGGAGGAGAGCCGCAGCGCGCTGCAGGCCCGCCTCGACGAGGCGGCCAAGGACCGCGGCAACATGATGGAGGAGCTCACCTTGGACTTCTCTGGAGACGTCAATACAGAGACCTATGTGGAGATCGAGTCTGTCCACAAGATCATCGACGCTTACAACCTGGCCATAGACATGGACACAGAGCGCCTGGAGAAGGCCCTGCTGCTCAAGCGCCAGCCGTACTTTGCCAAGGTCACGCTGCAGTTCAAGCCCGGTGTCCCCGCGCGCGACGTCTACATCGGCGTGGCCGGCATGACAGACGAGCGCGGGCGCCACTTCATCGTGGACTGGCGCAGCCCTGTGGCCGAGGTCTACTACAACCAAGAAAGCGGCCACACTAGCTACGAGGCCAACGGCCGCACCATCAGCTGCGAGCTGCTCACGCGCCGTCAGTTCGACATCGACCATGACGTCCTTAACGGCTGCTTTGACACCACCATCGCCATCGAGGACCAGCTGCTGCTGAAGTCCCTTGCCCGCCAGCGCAGCAGCAAGCTGCAAGACATCACCACCACCATCCAGAAGGAGCAGAACCTGGTGGTGCGCCACAGTGACGTGCCTGCCCTGCTGGTCAACGGCATCGCCGGCTCCGGCAAGACGAGCGTGCTGCTGCAGCGCATCGCCTACCTTCTCTACCAGGAGCGCCAGACCCTCGACCCGCGCGATGTATGGCTCATCACGCCCAACCCGGTCTTTGAGAGCTATATCGCCAACGTCTTGCCAGACATGGGGGAGACCAACCCCCAGACGCTCACCTGGGCGGGCTTTGCAGAACTCATGGGTGCCGGCAACAGGGGCCTGGGCGGCGAGGACGCAGTGCGCACGCTCGAAGGGATCGACGCCGTGGTCGCGGGCTTGCAGCTGGGAGACGGCGACTTTGCGGACATCAAGGTCGAAGACGAGGTCGTGGTCTCTGCCACCCAGGCAAAGAGCGCGTGGAACAAGTACCGCAAGTTCCCAGCGGGGGCGCACCGCTGCGCGCTGGCAACAGAGGAGCTGCTCGAGCGCCTGGAGAGCCGCATCAAGCGCCTTGCCAAGGACGAGGATACCCAGGTCATGGTAAGCGAGCTCACGCCGGACGAGCAGCTGCGCTACTTTGGCCAGCACATCGCGGTTATCGACGAAGAGGACATGGAGGACTACACCCGCCGCTACCTGGAGGCCCGCTACAAGGGCATCGGGGAGCGCATCGAGGCAGCGGAGTGGCTGCGCATAGAACGCATAGGCATGCGCGCCCTGGGCCGCCAGAGCCTCAGCGCGCCGGAGTGGCTGGGCCTCAAGATAGCGCTCACGGGCACGGTCAACAGTAGCGCGCGCTTTGTCATGATCGACGAGGTCCAAGACTACACGGTGGCGCAGCTTGCCGTGCTGCGGCGCTACTTCAGTAACGCGCACTTCCTCTTGCTGGGAGACCCCAACCAGGCAATCACAGAGGGCACTGCCAGCTGGGCGCAGGTGCGCGAAGTCTTCGAGCGCAACGGCGGCAGCGTGGCGGAGTGCGAGCTCATGACCAGCTATCGCTCCTCGCCAGAGATCACGGCCCTCTTCACCACGCTCATGGAGCCAGACGAGCGCCTCAAGACCAGCAGCGTGCAACGCCCCGGCACCCAGCCGGCAGTGCAGGGCTTTGCGGAGAAGGCCGAGTGGGAGGCTGCCCTGCGCAGCGCTGTGCACGCTGCAGCGGAAGGCGGCGGGCTTGCGGCTGTCATCGCTGCTGACAAGCGAAGCATGAAGGCCCTGGAGAAGCTGCTCGAGGGCGAGCCCGTGCTCTGCATGGGCGCTGGCGTCACGCTGCCGAAGGCGGGCGTGGTGCTGGTTGACGTGGCCCTGGCAAAAGGCCTGGAGTTCGACGAGGTCATCATCCCAGACGCCACTGCCGGCATCTACAAGGAGACCCCTGTCTGCCGCCATCGCCTTTACACAGCCTTAAGCCGTGCCACCAAACGGTTGACTGTGCTGGCCTCCGGAGAGCTCACCAGCCTGTTACGCTAGAGGGGCGGGGGCCGGTGCCCCTGCCCGCACAGGCGTTGCCTCTGTGCTGCAGTCGCTGAGAAGGGAGCGTCAATGATGAAGTTCATCGGTCGCTGGATCGCAACCGCCATCGCTGCTGCGGCGGCGGTGTTCCTCATCCCCGGCATAGACGTGGTGGGAACGGGCAGCACCGCCATGAGCGTCATCTTGTTCGCGTTGGTGCTGGCTCTCATCAACGCCAGCATCAAGCCCATCCTGCAGCTCCTGGGCATGCCCATCACCATCATCACGCTGGGCATCTTCTACATACTCATCAACGCGGTGCTGCTGTTCTTGGCGTCTTCCATCACGTTGGGGCTCTTTGACACGGGCATCTACATTGGCTCGTGGTTGAGTGCTGTCTTCGCCGCCATCGTGATCAGCATCGTCTCCACCATAGTGAGCGGCATCCTGGGCGTGGACGACTAGGAGCCGCGCTGCATGGTGTTAGCTCACGAGGGCCCTGCGGGGCCCTCGCCGGACGGCCGTTTTCTGGAAGGAGCTTACAGGCCGAAGAGGGCTAACAGCTTTTCGAGGAAGCTGCGCTCGTCTTGTGGGGCGGGCTCGTCCTCGTCCTCGTCGTCAATCTCCACGGCTTCGGTCATGTAGACGAACTGCACGCTCTGCATGCCGTCTGTTGAGCCGTTGACGAAGTCGCGCAGCTCGAAGCTGGGGTTGAGGTAGCTCTCGAGCTTGTCGCGGACCTCGTCGATCATCTTGGTGCTCATGCCGCTCGTCTCGTCCTCGAGCTCCTGGGTGCCCTCGGCCAGCTTGCCAGCCCCGCTGGCGAGCTCCTTGCCGCCGCCGTAGAGGGCTGCTGCGCCATTGCTCCACTCACCAGCACCGGCAGAGAGCTGCCCGGCTGCCTGTGCGTACTCCGCCAGGCCGGCGCCCAGCTGCTCGCAGCTTGCGGAGACCTCGCTCAGCGCGCTGGCAGCGGATTCGTAGCCGCTCTTGGTCGCCTGAGCGGTGACAAAGGCGGTGAGCGCCTCCTCAAGCGCAGCATACTCGGCTGCCGTCGCCTGGCCTGCAGCCTGGGCGGCGTCTGCCTGGGCGCGCTGCTGGGCCTCCTGGGCGGGAACCCCTGCCGCCGCATAGCCCTGGTAGGCGGCGTTGAAGGCCTGGGTGAAGGCGCCGGCAAAGGCGGCCGTGTAGGCCTGCGCGGCCTGGGAGTAGGCGGCCTGCGCTGCGGCAACGTCGACCTGCGCGGCGGCGGTACCGAGCTGCTCGGCCTGCTGGCCCACGCCGTATTGCAGCTGCTGCGCGCCCTCCTGCAGGCCGCTGCTGCCCTGAGCCAGGGTGCTCAGGCCCTCGCTCAGACTCAAGCTGCCGTCCTGCAGCCTGCGCACCGCGCTCTTCAGCTCCTGGGCCCCGCTGTCGAGCTCCTGGGCGCCGCTGTTAAGCTCCTTGCCAGCGTCCTCGAGCTTGTCCAGGTCCTCGGTGGCATCGCCAAACTCGCCGTCGTCGATGTCGAGCGCTATCGACAGCGGAATGCCCACGAGCTGCCAGCCGCTGAACTCGAAGTCCGCCACTTGGGCGCGCACGGTGTAGCTCGCGCTCTTGCCGGGAAAGACCATGTAGGTGAGCTGGGTTGAGCCGGTCGCCTGCGCTACTGTGGCGTCAGGCGCCTCGATGCTCCACGCCAGCTCGTTGTCGAGCGAGGCGCTCACCTGCAGCAGGTAGTTGTCCGCGTAGTTGCCCTGGCAGGTGCTGTTGGGTTCGATTGCAAGCGTCATCTCCAGCTCGCCGCTCGCGCCAGCCAGCTCCTCTGCGCTCACGCTGCGCCCGTCGAGCGTGTAGCTCAGCTCGATGTTCCAAGGCATCTGCGTGCTCGCGCTCAGGTTGCCCTGGTAGAGGTAGGTCTCGCCGCCTGCCACGTTGAAGCTCGACGTGCCCGCAGCGCTCAGCTCCTGCTCGTCCGAGAGGTTCCTCACGCTCTCGTAGGTGCCGGCATCGCGCACCTCTGTGTCTGTGCTGGACTGGAACTGGTTCACCACGTACACGCCGGTCTGCTCGCCGGTGCCGTCTGTCTTGACGTAGACGACCTCGGTCTTCAGGGCGCTGCCGTAGTCGCTGCCCTCATTGCTGCCGCCGCCTTGGGCCAGGACGGTGGCGGGGACGAGGCAGCTGGCCAGCGCTGCGGCGCACACGGCTGCTGTGGTCTTGCGCAGCACGCCTGTTCCGCCTGCCCTGCTCGCGCGCGTGCACCCGTGCTGCGCGCCCAACCCCAGCCCCAGGCCGACGCGCTTCGCGGAGCTTTCCGCGCTGTGCGCGCCCGTATGCAGCTTGCCGGCCTTGGTGTTCTTCGTGTTCGTCATGAGAAGCTCCTTCTCTTCAGTGAGGGATGCGTGGGTTTCGTGTCTGTCTTGGGATCGGCCGCTGGCACGGTGTCAGGCCTCTGTGCCGGCCGCGCCTTCGGCCGCCTTGGGCTCCTTGCAAAAGCGCGCATGCAGCGTGGTCTTGCCGATGAGCGGGTCGCATGCGTACAGGAAGCCCGGCAGCGCAAACAGCACCGCCACCAGGCTCATCAGCACGCCCGCGCCCAGGAAGTGCCCCAGCTGGGCCAGGATGCCGTGCGTGGAGATGATGCTCAGCAAGAAGCCCACCACCACGAGCACGATGCCGCTGGTGGATACCGCCACCGTGCACGACTCGACGGTCCGGCGCAGCGATTCTCGCTTGCCCAGCTCGCGGCGGTACTCCTTGTAGCGGTCCGTCATGAGGATGGCGTAGTCCACCGTCACGCCCAGCTGCACAGTGCTCACGATGAGGTAGGCGATGTAGAACACCGGCTGGCCCGTGTAGTAGGGCACGGAGAAGTTGAGCCAGATCGCCGTCTCGATGACGAAGACCAAGATCACCGGCAGGGACAGCGAGCGCGTGGCCAACAGCAGCACCAGCAGCACGGCGGCCACGGCGATGAAGTCGACCTTCTCCTTGTCTTCCGTGATGGTCTCCATGAGGTCCGTGGTCGAGACTCCCTCGCCCGCCAGCAGGTAGGTGTCTGGGTAGAGCTCCTGCGCGATGGCGCGCACCTGCCCCACCAGCCCAAAGGCCTCCTCGCCTTCGTAGGGTGCCTCTACGCTCAGCGCCATGCGGCTGTACTCGCTGCCCTGCAGCTGCTTGAGCGTGCTTTCGCCCACCATTTCCTGCGGCGTGGCGGGGGTGGCCGCATCAACATAGCTCAGGACGCTCTTGACCTGCGGCAGCTCCTGCAGGCGCGCGGAGAGCTCGGCTTCGCGCCCGAGGTCGCCCTTGGGGACCATGAGCACGTAGGTGTCTCTCTGCCCAAAGACCTCCGTGATGCGCGCTGTGTCTGCGCCGAGCTCGGTCTGCTCGTTGAAGATGTGCGATGAGCCGTAGTAGGAGTTGACCTCGTCAGAAGTCGAGGCGAGGAACGAGGGCACCGGCAGCAGCACCAACAGCACGGCCATCGGGATGCAGCAGGCGAGCACAGCGCGCGCAAAGCCGCCCATGCCGGGGATGAAGGGCCGGTGCGTGCTCTTGGTGATGAGCCCGTCGAGGCACACGAACACGCCCGGCATGAAGACCATCACGGTCACCAGGCTGATGAGTATGCCCTTGGCCAGCGCAAAGCCCAGGTCCGGCCCGATCTGGAAGCGCATCACCGTGAGCGCGAGGAAGCCGATCATGACGGTGCAGGCGCTCGAGATGATGGCCGTGGAGGTCTTGCACAGCGCCTGCACCATGTCTTGCTCCGGGCTGCCATAGCGGCCGCGGCACTCCGCATAGCGGTGCAGCAGGAACACGCAGAAGTCGAGCGCGATGGCAATCTGCAGGATGGAGCCGGCTGCGTTGGTGACGAAGGAGATGGTGCCGAACATCAGGTTGGTGCCGTTGTTGATGAGCACGGCCACTCCCAGGCCCAGCAGCACGATGAGCGGCTCGATCCACGAGCGCGTGGTGATGATGAGGATGAGCAGGACGAAGAGGACAGCGAAGAAGGCTGCCTTCTGGATCTGGCTCACCGTTGATTCTGTTGCCACCGCGGTAGATACAGCGGAGCCTGCAAGATGGCCCTTCTCGCCCGCGATGTCGCGCAGTTCGCTCACAGCGCTGAGGCGGTGCTCGTTTTCGATGGCGATGCTGAAAAGCGCGCAGCCGTCCTTGTAGTAGGTCTCGACCGTGTCCTGGTCCTGCATCTCGAGCGGGACCTCCATGCTGCCGGCGTCGTCGAGCCAGGTCACGGAGTCCACGCCCTCGACTGCCTCAAAGCGCTCCTTGTAGGCCAGGGCTTGGTCGATGTCGACATCCTCGATCATGACGCGGGCGTTGGGGATGACGCCGTCGAACTGCTCCTCCATGGTGTCGAGCGCCACCGTGGAGGGGGAGTCGGCCGGCAGGTAGTCGTTCATGTCGTAGTTGACGCCCACCAGCTGGCTGAGCAGCGCGCATACCAGGGCGCACAATACGAACACCGCGATGATGGGCCGGCGGTGGCGCACAACTCCTCCAAAGAAGCGCTCCTTGAAGGGCAGCTTGGCTCGTGTCGGCGAGGGCTGCACTGCCTCGTTGTTCTTCTCCTGCGTCTGTTCCATAGCATCACCTGCGCATATCAGTCACTTGTAATTTAAGAGACATGTGTTAGATAATGCAGTCAAGTCTAGGGTCGGCAGCAGGGTACGCAAGAGACAGCGACCATGCTGCCGTGAGATAAGCGACGCATACGCGCGTTGTGTAGCCAGAACGCTTTCAAGGGAGCAACGACGGTGTGCCGTGATGATGGCAGGAGATGGGGGCGAGCGGTATGGACCTGCGCGTTGAACGCACCTACAGGTCGCTGATGCAGGCGTTCACAGAGCTCTTGGAGGAGGACTCGTACGACAGTATCACCGTAGCTGCCCTCTGCGAGCGGGCGATGATACGGCGCACCACCTTCTACAAGCACTTCGCAGACAAGGACGAGTTCTTCGCCTTCTACCTCAAGAGCATCCGCGACGAGTTCGAGCACTGCCTGGACGGGCTGGGAACCTGCCCCTATCAGCTGCGCAACAAGCTCATGCTCGGGGAGTTGCTGCGCTTTATGAGCGAGCATGCGCTCCTTGTGAGCAACGCTGTCAATTCGCCTAGCTCGACCGTGCTCTTCGATGCGCTGTGCGAGGTCATCTACAACGACAACCTACGCTGCTTGAGAGAGCAGACGGGCACTGCGGACCCGGAGATGCGAGCCGCCTTCATCGGCGGAGGCATCCTTCAGATGGTGCGGCACTGGTGGGCCAAGGGATGCCCCGCGGAAGGGGAGGCCCAGATGCTCGCCGTCCTCGACGCGATGTAGGCCAGGTTGCAGCGCCAGCCGCCCCGCGAGGGGGAGCCGCGTGGAGGGAATTCCGGAGCAGAGTTGGCGGAACAGTGCCGCGGGAGCGAGGACTGTCTGAGGCCCGAAGGGCCGAGTTCCGCAGCTGCGGCACTGTGGAGTCAACTCGGGTGCGCAGGCTTCCCTCCACGCGGCTCCCCCTCGCGGGGCGGATGGCGCAGGCGCTAGCAGATGCGGGGGAGCTGCTCGCCTACGAGCATGTCGAGTATGCGCTGGCTGCCAAAACCGGTGCGCAGGTAGACGCGGCCCTCGCCTTCGATAACCTCGCCGATGACAGCTGCTTCCTCGCCGTAGGTGCTGGAGCGCATAGCTGCCAGCGCAGCGTCTGCTGCCTCTGGCGCCACCACGCACACCATCTTGCCCTCGTTGGCCACCTGGAAGACGTCGTAGCCCAGCATCTCGCAGGCGCCGCGCACCTGGTCGTGCACGGGGACGTCGAGCTCCTCGATGCGGATGTCAACGCCGCTCATCTGGGCGAACTCGTTGAGCGTGGAGGCCAGGCCGCCGCGGGTGGGGTCGCGGAAGGCCCTCACGCTGCCGGCGGGGCAGGCGTCGAGCACCGCGCCGATGAGGTGGTTGAGCGGGGCGGCGTCTGTCTTGACCTCCGTGCCGAAGGAGAGCTCCTCGCGCGTGGAGATGATGGCGATGCCGTGGTCGCCGATGCTGCCGCTGATGAGGACCTTGTCTCCCGGGCGCAGCGAGCTGCCGCTCAAGTGCACGCCGGGGCGCATCTCGCCGATGCCGGCGGTGTTGATGTAGACGCCGTCTCCGTGGCCGCGGTTGACCACCTTGGTGTCGCCCGTGACGATCTCTACCCCGGCTTCCTTGGCGGTGGCGGCCATGCTGGCGCAGATGCGGCGCAGGTTCTCCAGCGGGTAGCCCTCTTCGAGTACAAAGCCGCAGCTGAGGTAGCGGGGGATGGCGCCGCTGGTGGCGACGTCGTTGACGGTGCCGCACACGGCCAGGTGCCCGATGTCTCCGCCGGGGAAGAAGTGCGGTGTCACCACGAAGGTGTCCGTGGAGAAGGCCAGGCGCTCGGCGGGGATGGGCAGTACCGCGGCGTCGTCGCCCGCCTTGAGGGCGTCTCCTGCATAGGCCTCGAAGAAGAGCTGCTCGATGATGTCGCGCATCATCGTGCCGCCGCTGCCGTGAGCCATGAGTACTGTGTCGCTTGTCGCCATGGTATCGCCGTGCCTTTCCCTGCGTGCGGGCCTGCCGCAGTGTTCGTGAGTTCGGCCAACATTATATGAGCCGCACCGCAGGGGAGGGCCTCCCTCTTGGCGGGTGGCTGGCGTATAATCCCCAAGCTATGTCCCAGCAGCATGAACATACTCATTCCAGCAGCACCGAGGAGCTGCGCCAACACCGCCGCGACTACGCGGTGGGGCTCACCTGCATCGTCTTGAGCGCGATCTTCTTCGCCACGGCGGGCGTGCTCTGCAAGCTCATCAGCTGGAACGCCTGGAGCCTCTCCGCCGGGCGCTCGCTCTTTGCGGCGGTGGTCATGTACATCTACATGCGCAGCCGCGGCACCCGCTTTGTCGTCAACAAGCCCACGCTCATCGCCGCTGCTATCAACCTCGTGATGTTCACGACCTTCCTCATCGCCAACAAGCTCACCACGGCGGCCAATACCATCGTCTTGCAGTTCACAGAGCCGGTGTGGGTCATCCTCTTCGCCTGGCTGCTCTTCAAGAACCGCCCGCGCAAGGAGGCCGCCATTGCCTGTGCGGTGATCTTTGCAGGCATCGTGTGCTTCTTCGCAAGCCAGCTCAGCTTGGGCAGCGGGATCGCCGGCGAGCTGTTCGCCATACTCAGCGGCGCCACCTACGCGGGCGTCTTCCTCTTCAAGAAGATCCCCGGCTGCAGCTTTGAGAGCGCGAGCATCATCAGCTTCTTCGCTGCGGTTGTCATCGGCCTGCCCAGCGTGGTGGGGGAGTCTGACTGGTCCGCGCCCACCCTGGCCATGGTGATCTTCATGGGCGTAGTGCAGCTGGGCCTGGCCTACGTGCTCCTGGGCCGCGGTCTGGACAGCGTGAGCCCGGTCACTGCCAGCCTCACCAGCACCATCGAGCCGGTGGTGAACCCCATCCTGGCTGCAATCGTGTTGGGCGAGACCCTGAGCCCGCTGAGCGCCGTGGGCGCCGTGCTCGTGATAGGCGCCGCCACCGGCTACAACGTCTGGTGCGCCCGCACCGGCGCCGAGTAAGCCGCTCTCAGACGGCATCTGCCCCCGCGAGGGGGAACCGCGCAGAGGAAAGCCTGCGCACCCGAGTTGACTGCGCCCAGCCCAAGACTGGTGTCCAAATAGGCGGGTTAGGCGGCGTTTGCTGTCCAGAAAGGGCACTTAGGCGGCGTTCGCAAAAGTATGAACGCCGCCTAACCCCCATCCTTGGACAGCAAACGCCGCCTAACCCGCCTTTTTGGACAGCATCCTGATCGGCAGCGGGCCCAAAACGCAGCGAGGGCCCCGCAGGGCCCTCGCGAGTGCGCTTGCCGAGTGCGCTTGCGCTGCTCCTGGCTAGAACAGCACGATGAAGATCTTTGAGAGCACAAAGCCGATGAGGCCGCAGCAGGGGAAGGTCAGAATCCAGGCGAAGACCATGCTCTTTGCAGTGCCCCAGTTGACGTTCTTGGGGTTCTTGGCCGCGCCCACGCCCATGATGGCGCTGGTTGAGCAGTGGCTGGTGGAGACGGGCATGCCGGTGAGGGAGCTCACGAGCAGGGTGGTGACCGTGGAGATGTTGGCAGATGCGCCCTGGTACTTGGAGAGGCTCACCATGTCCATGGCGACGTTCTTGATGATGCGCTTGCCGCCGATGGCCGTGCCGGCGCTGATTGCCAGCGAGCAGATGATCATCAGCCACAGGGGAAAGCCGTCTGCGCTGGGCTCTGTGTTGCCAAAGCTCAAGGCGATGCCCAGCAGCGCGATGGACATGAACTTCTGGCCGTCTTGGGCGCCGTGCAGGAACGAGAGGCAGACGGCGCAGATGTCCTGGAAGATCGTGAAGAAGGTGTTGGCCTTGGCGCGCGAGACGCGGGCGAAGAGCTTTTCGACGAGCTTGACCACCACCCAGCCGAGCACAAAGCCCGCCACCAGGGAGAAGACCATGCCGTAGATGACCTTGGCCCACTCGCCCGGCACGACGCCCGCAACACCGCTGCAGGCAATGGCACCGCCGGTGACGCCGGCGATGAGCATGTGGCTCTTGGAGGCGGGGATGCCCATGAACCAGCAGAAGATGCCCCAGGCGATGGCGGCCACCATGCCCGCTAAGACCGCGAGCAGGGCCGCATGCGTGTCTGTTCCAAAGTTAACCATTCCAAACATCGTGTGCGCCACGGCCGTCGAGATGTAGGTCATGCCGATGAGGCCCACCAGGTTGAAGACAGCGGCGACTGCGATGGCGACGTTGGGGGGCAGGCAGCGCGTGGACACCACGGTGGCGATGGCGTTGGGTGCGTCTGTGACGCCGGAGATGGCGGTGACGCCCAAGACCAGCAGCAAGATGATGATGAGGACGGGGTTGGCGATTGCCTGTTCGATGAAAGCGGAAAGCGTCAATGACATAGGGGAGATACTCCGAATCCGCGGTTGCAGCTCAGGGGGCAGAAGCGCCGCCCCCTTTTCCGCGCAAGATTTTAACTGAGGCTTTACAAGCACAAGACATGGCTCTGGTAATCGGGTGAAAAAGTGGCATGTATAGCGTGCTCCCTGGAGTCTGTGCCTCGCGGTTCAAACGGTGCTTTGGCTGCGCCTGATGTTGCATCGCTGAGATAATCGCGTGTTAAAATATCCCCCGAACATCCTGAGCTGACTTATACTCAGTAGGATGTCTTATTGTCAGACGCGCGACGAGAATGAGGAGGAGCATGGGCGACTACGTTCTGAGCTGTGAGTCCACGGCGGACCTTTCTGAGGAGAAGTTCAAGCAGATCGGCGTGGAGTACGTGTGCTTCCACTACTATCTCGACGACAAGGACCTCCCTGACGACCTGGGGAAGACGATGGCATTCCCGGACTTCTACCAGGCGATGGTAAACGGCGCGGACACGCGCACTGCCGCGGTGGGCACCGGCGACTACGTGGCCTTCTGGCGCCCCTTCCTGGAGCAGGGCAGGGACATCCTGCACTGCAGCCTCTCCAGCGGCATCTCGAGCACCTACGAGTCTGCCGCCATCGCCGCCGAGCAGCTGCGCGCGGAGTTCCCCGAGCGCACCATCTATCTGGTCGACTCCCTCAACGCCTCCTCTGGCTTTGGCCTGCTGATGCAGAAGCTGAGCGACATGCGCGCCGCCGGCGCCGGCATCGACGAGGCCTACGAATGGGCGAAGGACAACAGGCTCAGCATCCGCGCGCGCTTCTTCTCGACCGACCTCACCTTCTACATCAAGGGCGGCCGCGTGAGCCCTGTGAGCGGCTATGTGGGCAACCTGCTGGGCATCTGCCCCCTGCTCGACATCGACGAGCAGGGCAAGCTCATCCCGCGCGAGAAGGTCCGCTCCAAGAAGAAGGTCATCAAACGCATCGTGGAGTGCATGCTCGAGGACGTGAGGGACGGCGCAGACTACAGCGGTAGGGTCTTCATCTCTCACAGCGCCTGCATGGAAGACGCACAGGCGGTGGCAGAGCTGGTGGGGGAGCGCCTTCCCAAGGCCCAGCCGGCAGAGATCTTCTGGGTCGGCACCACCATCGGCAGCCACACCGGCCCCGGCACCGTCGCCCTCTTCTACGAGTGCGACCCCAGCAAGCGTTAGGCGAGCACCGAAAACATCATCGAGCTCAGAGGGGCCCCGCGCGGGTCCCTCTCGTATTGGAGCCCCGAACACCAACGCTCCGGGGGCCGATGTGCCGGGCGGGGGAGCCCCGACGCGGGAAGCCTGCGCACCCGAGTTGACTGCGCCGTCTCGCAGCTGCGGAACTCGCTCGCTGCGCTCACTCAGACAGTCCTCGCTCCCGCGAGGCGGCTCCGCCAACTCTGCTCCGGAATTCCCGCGTCGGGGCTCCCCCGCCCGGCACATCGGCAGGACAGCTGGGCAGGTTATTCTTCAAGACAGTTGTCACTTCGCTGACTTGTTACGGAGCTGCTATTGAGCGCGCTGGGGTGCAGGCAGACAATGGGGTGGTTGCTACAAACGCCTATGAAAGGACGCGAGCCTACCATGATCGAGGGTCACAGTCAGAACGCAGACCATCACATAGCCAAGCCGGATGAGTCCGGCGCTCCAGCCCCCAAGGGGGAGAGCAAAGTCGCCGTAGTGGCGGCAGTCATAGGCAACATCGCCGTAGGCATCGTCAAGTTCATAGCAGCAGCCATCTCGGGCTCCGCAGCCATGCTCTCTGAGGGCATACACTCCGTCGTCGACTCCGGCAACGGCCTGCTGGTGCTGCTGGGCATGCACCGCTCCAAGAAGGAGCCGGACTTCCTCCACCCCTTTGGCTACGGCAAGGAGCTCTACTTCTGGACGCTTGTGGTGGCCCTGCTCATCTTCTTGCTGGGCGGCGGTATCTCGATCTTCAAGGGCGTCGAGAGCCTGCAGGAGGCAGCCGCTGGCACCAAGGTGATGGGCGACATCACGCTCAACTTCGTGATCATCATCATCGGCATGGTCATCGAGGGCATCACCCTGGGCGTGGGCATCAAGCAATTCAACGCTGCGCGCGGCTCTGTGGGCCCGCTGCGCTTCATCCGCGACGCCAAGGACCCCAGCCTCTACACCGTGGTGCTCGAGGACACCGCCGCGGAGCTGGGCCTGGTGGCGGCGCTCGCCAGCCTGCTGGTCTACCAGTTCACCGGCAACCTCTATGCAGACGGTGTGGCGTCCCTGTTCATCGGCCTGCTGCTGTGTGCGGTCAGCTTCGTGCTGCTGAAGGAGACCAAGGGCCTGCTGGTGGGCGAGGGCATGAAGCACCAGAGCCTCGACGAGCTGCGCGAGCTGGTTGAGGAGGATCCCAACATCATCGAGTGCGGCCGCATCCTCACCATGTACATGGGCCCGCAGAACCTGCTCATTGCCATCGACGCCACCTTCAAGGGCGACATCAGCGCGCGCGAGGTGCTCATCGCCGTCGACGCCGCAGAGCGCCGCATCATGGAGCGCTGGCCAGAAGCCGGCCGCGTGTTCATCGAGGTTGAGAGCATGCGCGTGTGCCTGGACCAGCAGATCCAGGAGGCCTCGTGGGAAGACGAGTACGAAGACGAGTACGAGGAGGCGGTTGAGGAGGCCCGCGCGCTGCCAGACGCCGCAGATCCCGAGGAAGCCGACGTCATCGGCGAGGCCATGGAGGCCGCCGAGGAGGCCGCCGAGGTCGCCGCTGCCGCAGCCCTGGCCGCCGAGGAGGCCGCTGCCATCGCCGCAAGCGCCCGCGCCGCTGCATCTGCCGCAGAGCAGGAGGCGGCAGAGGCCTTGGCCGAGCACGCCGCGGAGATGGGCCGCCAGGCTGCAGACCGCGCCATGGCAGACCGCGCCGCAGAGAAGATCGCCAACATCGGCAGCGTGAGCCTGGAGAGCAGCAAGGCTGTGGGCAAGGCGCGCAAGGCATACGACAAGCTCACGCCGGAGCAGACGCTGCTGGTGAACAACTACGACGCCCTGCTCAAGGCAGAGAAGAAGCTCAAGAAGCTCAAGAAGGCCGAAAAGCAGCGCCGCAAGGAGGCGCAGGCAGCTGCAGATGCCATCCGCGCCGCCGCCATCCAACAAGAGGACGAATAACGCAGCCTCTTTCGGTTGAAGCGCCCCCTCTGCCGTCATTCCGACCAAGCGCAGGGAGCGCCCCCTCTGCCGTCATTCCGACCAGGCGAATGTTAGTGAGCGCCCCCTCTGCCGTCATTTCGACCGGAGGCGCGTATGCGCCGTAGTGGAGAAATCTCAGGTTGAGCTGCGGGAGCTGTCTCGAGCTTGCGGCCCCGGGCTCCACCCGAGATGTCTCCACGCGCTCACTTCGTTCGCTTGGTCGAAATGACGTGTTGAATGGTCGCTGTCATGCGGTCTAGCGCAGCCCTGCATGTTGGACAGGGGCTTGTCAGTTGTTGAAAAAGTGTTTACTAACTAACTAAAACGTATGTTGCAGAAACAGGTCAGCAGGTCTAGGCTGTAAGCTGTTCGAAATCCATTATCGAAAACGGCTCTGCCCGCATGCGCCAAGAAAGGCCCTGTATGCTCTCTCGCTTGTCTGTGAAAAAGCCCTTCACCGTCCTCGTCGGCGTCCTCATCGCCCTGGCCCTGGGCGGGGTCTCGCTCACCTACATGAAGACCAACCTCATGCCGGAGTTCTCGATCCCCTACCTCATGGTGCTCACCACAGACGTGGGTGCCAGCCCGGAGCAGGTGGAGGCCGACGTCACAGAGGTGCTCGAAGACGAGCTCTCCACCATCAGCGGCGTGGAGAACGTCATGTCGAGCTCCATGGAGAACTACTCGATGATCTTCCTGGAGTTCGCGGATGGTACCAACATGGACTCTGCGCTGGTCAAGGTCTCTGCGGCGTGCAATTCCGTGGCCAGCGAGCTGCCGGAGACGGCGGGCACCCCCACCTACATGGAGATGAGCATGGACATGATGGCGTCCATGTACCTGGGCGTCACGGACGAGAACCGCAGCCTGGCCCAGCTCACCGAGCTGGCCGAGGACGTCATCGTGCCGGCCCTGGAGCGCCAGGAGGGCGTGGCGAGCGTGAGCATCGCCGGCGGCGTGAAGAACACCGTGAGCATCGAGCTCAACCAAGACAAGATCGACCTGGTAAACGACGGCATCTTGGGAGAGGCCAACGAGCAGCTCTCCAAGGCCAAGGACCAGCTCGACCAGGGCGCCAACCAGATCGAGGCCGGCTACAGGCAGCTCGATGAGACCGAGCAGCAGCTCAACAGCTCGCTCGAGCAGATCGAGGAGGGCCAGAAGGCGCTCGACGCCGCCAAGGAGCAGGCCAACGCCGGGCTCTCGCAGCTGGAGACCGTCAACGCGGTGAAGGCCGCCTACCAGGCCCAGCTGGCGCTGCTGCAGACCCAGCTGCAGATGGCCCAGGCCCAGGGGGAGAGCGCCGAGGCCTCCCGCCTGCAGGGCCAGATCACCCTGGTGCAGCAGGCCCTCCAGGGCGTCGAGCAGCAGGCAGGCGACCTGGGCAGCTCGTCATCTGCCGTGCTCAGCTTGGTGGAGCAGCAGCGCCAGCTCGACCAGGGCCGCAGCGCCGTCCAGCAGGGCCTCTCCTCCATCGCCAGCGCCCGCTCGCAACTCGACGCCAGCAAGGCGGAGCTCGAGCAGGGCCGCAAGAGCTGGGAGGAGGGCCGCGACTCCGCCCGCAAGCAGGCCAACATCGACGCCCTGCTCGACATCAGCACGCTTTCCCAGCTCATCGCCGCGCAGAACCTCGAGATGCCCGCCGGCTACATCAAGGGCGAGGGCGACGATCAGTGGCTCGTCAAGGTGGGCGAGCGCTTCACCAGCGCCGAGCAGCTCGAGGACCTGGTGCTCACCAGGATCGACGGCGTGGGCGACGTGACCGTGGGCGACGTGGCAGACGTCGTGGTCACGGACAACGTGGGTGAGAGCTACGCCAACCTCAACGGCAAGCAGGGCATCGTGCTCTCGCTCACCAAGAGCCCCACATCCAACATGGGCGACGTCTCCAAGGCCGTCAACAAGGAGCTCGCCAACCTGGAGGCCGACTACGAGGGTCTCGACGTCATCAAGGTCATGGACCAGGGCGACTACATCGACCTCTACATCTGGACCATGCTCAAGACCCTGCTGCTGGGCGCGCTGCTGGCCATCGTGGTGCTGGCGCTCTTCCTGCGCGACCTCAAGCCCACCCTCATCGTGGCCTTCGCCATCCCCTTCAGCGTGATCTTCTCGCTGGTGGTGATGTACTTCACCGGGCTCGACCTCAACATCATGACCTTGGGCGCCATGACCATCGCCATCGGCATGCTGGTGGACAACGGCATCGTGGTGATGGAGAACATCTACCGCCTGCGCCAGCGCGGCTACGCGCCGGCGCGCGCCGCGGCCCAGGGCGCCCGCCAGGTGGGCGGCGCCGTCTTCGCCTCCACCCTCACCACCGTGTGCGTGTTCCTGCCCATGGTGTTCACCACCGGCACGGTGCGCCAGCTGCTGGTGCCCTTCGCGCTCACGCTCTCGTACGTGCTGGTGGCCTCCCTGCTGGTGGCGCTCACCGTGGTGCCCGCCCTGGGCAGCGCGCTCTTCAAGAACATGAAGCCCCGCAACAGCGAGCAGCTGGGCCGCGTGCAGACCGCCTACGGCCGCGCCCTGGGCTGGTGCCTCGACCACAAGGCACCGGTGCTGGTGCTTGCCGCCGCCCTGCTGGGCGTCTCGATCTTCGGGGTGGTGCGCATGGGCATCGTGCTCATGCCGGAGATGAGCTCCAACCAGCTCGAGATGATGCTCGAGATGCCCGAGGACATGGAGAAGGACGAGGCCCGCTCCATCACAGACGAGGCCGTGGCGCGCATCGCGCAGATCGAGGGCGTTGCAGACGTGGGCGCCATCGACAACAGCTTCAGTGCGAGCATGATGAGCTCCCAGGTGAGCGCAGAGGACAGCTACAGCGGCGTCTTCATCGTCTACGTCATGGTCGACGAGTCCAAGGTGAACACAGAAAGCGCCATGAAGCGGCTCTCTCAGCAGGCGGAGGAAGCCTGCAGCGACCTGGACTGCACCGTGTGGACGCAGGACTCCATGAGCGACATGAGCTCCATGCTGAGCACCGGGCTCACCGTGGAGGTGCGCGGCACGGACAACGAGCGCGTGATGGATCTGGCCCAGGATGTGATCGACGTGGTCGAGACCGTCGAGGGCTACGAGGAGGTCACAGACGGCCAGGACGAGGCCGACGAGACCCTGCGCGTGCGCTTCGACAAGAACAAGGTGGCGCGCATGGGGCTCACCGTGGCCCAGCTCTACCAGCAGCTCGCCGCCGACCTCAGCGACTCCAAGACCGCCTTCACCATGACGGGCGAGGACGGAGAGAAGATGGAGGTCGAGGTGAGCGACGGCGACTACAGCACGCTCACGCGCTCCAAGCTCATGAGCTGGACCTTCGAAGACGCGCAGGGCAAGGAGCACAAGCTCTCGAGCGTGGCCACCGTGAGCGCCGAGCCCGGCCTGCTCACCGTCAAGCGCAGCAACGGCGCCTACGTCTGCAACGTCACGGCAGACATCGCGGACGGCTACAACACCACGCTGCTGGTGCGCCAGCTGCAGCCCAAGCTCGACGCCATGGACGTCCCCAGCGACTGCACCGTCGAGGTCCGCGGCACAGACGAGACCATTGCCGACATGCTGCGCCAGATGATGCTGCTCATGGCCCTGGGCTTCCTGCTGGTCTACTTGGTGATGGTGGCCCAGTTCCAGAGCCTGCTGAGTCCCTTCATCATCATCTTCACCGTGC
>JBJEHM010000020.1:11971-22341 GCA_051876075.1 Coriobacteriales bacterium | reverse complement strand
GCCCAAAAGCACATTCAAGTGAAAGGACCGCCATGATCTTCGAGGCGATCATCGTTGACGACGAGGCCCCTGCCCGCGTCGAGCTCATCAACCAGCTTGCCCGCACCGGCCGCGTGACCGTGGTAGACGAGGCCGTGTGCCTGCAGGAGGGCATCGCGAAGATGCAGTCCAAGCGCATCGACGTGGCCTTCATCGATCACAACATCGCGGGTGCCGGCACCCAGCTGCTGCCCCAGGCCCTGCGCAAGATGGACTATACCCCGGCCCTTATCTACATGACCGCCTACACCGACGTCATGGACGAGCCCTTTGGCATCAAGCCCATGGCCTACCTCACCAAGCCCGTTGACAGCAAGAAGCTCGACGCCGTCATCGCGCTGCTCGACCGCGTCTACGCGCGCAAGGTGGAGGTGGACTACTAGTGAAGATCCTGGTGTTCAACGCGGGCTCGAGCTCGCTCAAGTACAAGCTCTTCGAGGCCGCGGATGCAGAGACCATGGAGGTGCTGGCCCAGGGTATGGTCGATGCGATCGGCACCGAGCACTGCTGCCTCAAGCACGACGGCCAGTCCGTCCCCGCCCAGCTCGGCAGCTGCAGGGACGCCCTGCCCCTGGTCTTCGATCAGCTGGTGGGGGACGGCAAGGCGCTCGCTAGCCTGGATGAGCTTGACGCCGTGGGCCACCGCGTTGCGCACGGCGGCGACGCCTTTGGCTGCAGCGCCGTCATCACGGACGAAGTGGTGGCAACCATTCGCCGCTTCAACCACCTGGCGCCGCTTCACAATCCCAGCGCCCTCGAGGTGGTTGCCTGCTGCCGCGAGCTGCTGCCGCAGGCCCTCCAGGTGGCCGCCTTCGACACCGCCTTCCACCAGACCATGCCCGCGCGCAACTACGTCTACCCCATCCCGTACCGCTACTACGAGGACTACGGCATCCGCCGCTTTGGCTTTCACGGCATGAGCCACAAGTACGTGAGCCGCCGCGCCGCGCAGTTCCTGGGCCGCAACCCCCACGACCTCAAGATGCTCACCTGCCACCTGGGCAGCGGAGCCAGCCTGGCCGCCATCGACCACGGCATCTCCATGGACACGACCATGGGCTACACCCCGCTCGATGGCGTCATGATGGGCACACGCTCCGGCAGCGTCGACCCCGCTATCATCACCGCCATCATGGAGCGCGAGGGCCTTTCCGCCGTCGAGATGGACGCCATCCTCAACCGCGAGAGCGGCTTGCTCGGCGTCTCTGGCGTGACGGGGGACCTGCGCAAGCTCAAGGAGGTCATCGCTGCGGGAGGCGAGGACGCCGAGCGCTCCGAGCTGGCCTATGACATCTTCCTCACCTCCATCCGCCGCCAGATCGGCGCCTACCTCTTCGAGCTGGCGGGTGTCGACTGCATCGTGTGCACCGCGGGAGTGGGCGAGAACGACCCCTATGCACGCCGCCTGATCTTCCGCGGCCTGGAGCCGTTTGGCATCTGCATCGACCAGGAGCGCAACATGATCACCGGCAGGGAGGACCGCATCATCTCCACAGACGACAGCGCTGTGAAGGTCCTGGTCATCCCCACAGACGAAGAGGCAGAGATCGCGCGAGACGTCGCCCTCATCAGCGCGGGCGAGGACATCAGCGACCCCTACAAGTACTGACGGCAGCGGGGCCGAGCGCCCGCGCAGCTTGTTTGACACGACTCCCCGAGGAGGAACCACATGGCACGCTTGTTTGGAACCGACGGCGTTCGCGGTGTTGCGGGCGATGATCTGAGCTACGAGCTGGCAGTAGCCCTGGGCCGCGCCGCCGTGCGCAGGCTGGGCGGCCGCATCGTCATCGGGCGCGACACCCGCATGAGCGGCCCCATGCTCGAGAAGGGCTTGCGTGCCGGCATTGCTGCAGAGGGGGGACAGGCCCCGGCGCTGCTGGGCGTCATCCCCACCCCGGGCCTTGCGTGGTACACGGTGGAGGAAGGCTTTGACTGCGGCATCATGATCACGGCCAGCCACAACGCGCCCGAGTACAACGGCATCAAGTTCTTCAGCTCCAAGGGCTTCAAGCTGCCCGACGCGGTGGAAGACGAGATGCAGGCGATCGTCGAGGAGCTGCTGGGCCAGCCCGTTGGCGAGCCCGGCCCCGGCCTGGAGGTCCAAGACGCCGTCGAGCGCTTTGTGACGCACGATATCGCGCCGCTGCAGGAGGAGGGGCTGAGCCTTGCCGGCATGCACATCGCGCTCGACTGCGCTCACGGTGCCGCCTGCGTGTCTACCCCGCTCGCCCTGGAGCGTCTGGGAGCGCAGGTCACCGCCATCAACACAGAACCGGATGGCTCCATCATCAACGTCGAGTGCGGCTCCACGCACCTGGGTCCGGTGACGGAGCTCATGCGCAGTTGCGGCGCAGACATCGCCCTGGCCCACGATGGCGACGCTGACCGCCTCCTGGCCGTGGTGCCAGACGGCACGGTCTGCGACGGCGACTTCATACTGGCCATCTGCGCCAAGGACATGCAGCAGCGCGGCATCCTGAGCGCCAACACCGTGGTGGGCACCGTCATGGCTAACCTGGGCTTCATGCAGGCTATGGAGCGCGAGGGCATCGAGGTCGTCTCCACCAAGGTGGGAGACCGCTACGTGCTGGAGTCCATGCTCGAGCTGGGCGCGCGCATCGGCGGCGAGCAGTCCGGCCACGTGATCGACCTGGGTCTCAACACCACGGGCGACGGCCTGGCCACGGCGCTCATGCTGCTGGGATGCGTGGAGCGCAGCGGCAAGAGCCTCCCCCAGCTCATGGGCATCATGCGCAAGCTGCCGCAGTGCCTGGTGAACGTGCGTGTGAGGGACAAGGCCCTCTATGGGGAGGACGAGCGGATCGCTGTCGTTCAGGCAGAGGTCGAAGGCGAGCTGGAGGGCAGCGGCCGCCTGCTGGTGCGCCCCAGCGGCACCGAGCCCCTCATCCGCGTCATGGTCGAGGCCCAAACGCAGGAGCAGGCGGAGGAGCTTGCACACCGCCTTGCCAACACCGTCGAGGAGCGCATCGGCGCCTAGCGAGCGCGCGCGATAAGGGCAGACGCCCCTTATCCAGAGGCTTTGCTGCGCGCAAAAGACACATATGAGGTCATTGAGCGCTGCAGAGATTGGGAACCGGGTGCTGCCAGGCGCCTTGAGCTGCAGCTCCTCGCCGGGGTGCAGGGCGTCTCGGTCTTCTCCATGAGCGCTGCAAGGGCGTTGACCCGTAACGGCGGCGATTCGTCCCTGTTCACACCGTGGGCTGTGCGTATAATACCTAGCAAGTTTGTAGGGTATCGCGCGGCTTGCGCGTGTAAGAGGGGAGACCCACCATGGCAAGCAACGAAAAGGACGTGGAGAAGGAGTTCTCCCTGCTCACGCCGGAGCTCGAGGCGCTGGCGCAGGCCGAGGAGGAGGCAGACGCCGCTGCCAAGAAGGTCATCGAGGCCATGCAGCCCGGCGATGTCTTGGGCGAGGTTACCAGCGTGAACATCTCCGCCAAGAAGGGCCAGCGCAAGAC
This sequence comes from Coriobacteriales bacterium, assembly GCA_051876075.1. GTDB lineage: Bacteria > Actinomycetota > Coriobacteriia > Coriobacteriales > QAMH01 > W2P13-069. The sequence continues at coordinate 18,823 of JBJEHM010000020.1, read as the reverse complement.
GCCTGTTGAAAGCGGAGTCATGGAGGTCCGCGAGGACTACGGCTGCATTGATGACGCCCACGCCAGCGATGCCTGGCACCGCCAGATCTCCCTGCTGGCAGAGGAGTCCATCAAGAAGGCGCAGAACCGCGGCCTCACGGTGAAGGAAGGCGACTTTGCCGAGAACATCACCACGCGCGGCTTCATGCCCTTCTTCATCCCCATCGGCACCGTGCTGCAGATCGGTGATGTGCGCGTGGAGGTGAGCCAGGTGGGCAAGGTCTGCCACACCCGCTGCGCCATCTACTACCTGGCCGGCGACTGCATCTTCCCGCGCGAGGGCATCTTCGGCATCGTTCTCGACAGCGGCCGCATCAAGGTGGGGGACAAGATCACCGTGCTCAAGGTGGGAGACGGCAGCTGTGCCAAGACCCCTCAAGAGGCCATCGACGAGGTCGAGGCCGCCCGCGCCGCCGGCACGCTGTAACGCGCTTTCGCGCGCTTACACGCCCACGGTCATGTGTGACATATAGAACGCAAAGCTCGGCGTTCACAAGAAGCAGGAGCTCCTGACGTTGCTCGAGAAGCTCTAGGCGGCGCGCTCTTGCGCCTGTTGCGCGCCGTTGGCTTGCGGTGAGCTTGCTGAGCGCTGAATGCGGGTAGAATCGTGCCGATGCATGCAACCTGAGAGTAAGGCGCGACCATGGAAGAATCCAAGGCAGAGGTTATCGAGTTCCTCACACAGAGCTGCAAGGGCGGCGACATGGGCTATGTCAGCCTCGTGCAGTTCCACTTCGTCCTCGACGAGGACGGCGACCCAGTGCCCTTCCAGGGGCGTCGCGGCCGCCTGGGCTTGGCAGACCTCATGGAGAAGCTCACCGAGTTCTGGCCAGACGCCGTTCGCAACGAAGAGGGCTTTGCCATCGCCGCGGGGCGCCCGCTCTCTGCCGTGAGCCTGGGCCACGGCGGGCAGCTCGTCATCAGCCTTGCCCCCATGCTCGCCATGGCGGAGATAGAGGCCGAGTACCGCAACACGCTCTTCCGCATCGAGCAGGTGCTCGACCCGGCTGGCTACCGCCTGGAGGCCAAGGGCTTCCACCCCAGCGCCGCCGTCGAGGACATCGAGCCTGTTCCCTATGAGCCCTACCAGCACCTGCAGCACCACATGGGGGGCGCTGCCCTGCCCCTGCTGCTGGGTTCAGGCCGTTGCCGCGTGGGCTTCCAGTACGCAAGCGAGGAAGACGCTGTGCTCAAGCTGCGCATCGCCGCGCTGCTGGGGCCCGTGCTCGCCTTCATCGCAGAGAACAGCCCTGTCTTCGACGCTGAGGCAAACGCCGATCCCGTGCTCGGCATGAGCCTTGCTCGCGCCGCCGCCCCTGAGGTGGGTGGCACCGTGCCCGGGCTCTTTGACGCGGGCTTTGGCTTTGACGCATATGCAAGCTGGCTGTTGGAGCACGACCTGGCAGACGAGCACGGCACGCCCCTGCGCGAGATGGTCATGGACGTCGACCTCTCTGGCGTTGTGGAGCTCGCTCAGGCAGACGCCTTGCCGCTCGACGTGCTCTTGGGCTATGTTGCCCTCCTCAAGGGCATCTTCTACAGCCCCACCAACTTGGAGCTCCTGCAGATCATGCTCAAGCTGGACCGCCCGGGTGCTTACGGTGACTCCACCGTCAACAGCGCCCTGCAGGCCGTGCGCGCCAAGGGTAGCGATGCCGTGCTCTACGGCCGCAGCGTGAGCGCCTGGGTCGACCTGCTCTTTGCCATGGCGGGTCAGGTCCTCGGCACAGACGGCCGCTACTTGGAGGCCCTCCAGGAGTTCAAGGCCTTCTAGCTCGCTGGCTTGCTGGTCCCTCCCGGTGCCGAGCTGTGCGGCTTGCGCAGCGGCGGTACTGCGGGCCCCCGCTCGCATGCAGACTTAGTACAATCGCACTCACTGTTATTCGAACGCAAGGAAGAGCTTATGTCCCAGTTCACAGACCAGGTCCGCATCCACGTGAAGGCCGGCGACGGCGGCGCGGGCTGCGTGTCGTTCCGCCGAGAGGCCCATGTGCCCAAGGGCGGGCCAGACGGCGGCGACGGCGGCCATGGCGGCAGCATCATCTTCCAGGCAGACAGCACTGTCTCCAGCCTGATCGACTACCGCTACAAGCACCACTTCAAGGCCGAGCGCGGCACCCACGGCCAAGGTTCGCGCCGCCACGGCTCGCACGGCAAGGACCTTGTGCTCAAGGTCCCCGTGGGCACGGTCATCCGCCTGCTCGATGACAACATGCAGCCTGTGGAAGAGATCGCCGACCTCACCCACAACGGCGAGAAGGTCTGCGCCCTGCGCGGCGGCCACGGTGGGCGCGGTAACACGCACTTCGTGACGCCCACGCGCCGCGCACCGGCCTTTGCCGAGCTGGGCGAGCCCGCAGACGAGTGCTGGCTGGAGCTGGAGATGAAGCTCATGGCAGATGCCGCGCTGGTGGGCATGCCCTCTGTGGGCAAGTCGAGCCTCATCGCCTGCATGAGCGCGGCGCGCCCCAAGATCGCCGACTACCCCTTCACCACGCTGGTCCCCAACTTGGGGATGGTTCGCTGCGAGGACCGCTCGTTCGTCGTAGCAGACGTCCCCGGCCTCATCGAAGGTGCCGCGCAGGGCAAGGGCCTGGGCCACGAGTTCCTGCGCCATGTGGAGCGCACCGCCCTGCTGCTGCATGTGGTGGACCTCAGCGGCGGCTTTGAGGGCCGCGACCCCGTGGAGGACTACAAGATCATCAACCAGGAGCTCGAGGCCTATGCGCCGGAGCTCGCTCAGCGCCCGCGCATCGTCATCGGCAACAAGGCAGACCTCCCCGGCACGGAGGACGCCCTGGAGCGCCTGCGCGCGCTGGTGCGCCAGGAGAGCGAGGCGCTGAGCGAAGAGCTGCTCGATCAGGGCATCGACGACCGAGACCCCATCCCGTTCTTTGCGGTGAGTGCCGTGAGCCAGAAGGGCCTGCCCCAGCTCATCGCGGCCACCGGCGAGCGCGTCTTCCAGCTGCGCAGCGCCGCAGCCGAAGAGGAGACGCCCGAGTTCGACCAGATCTGGGAGATGAAGCGCAAACAGCGCGACCGCGCCTTCAGCGTCACGCGCGAGGAAGCCGGTGTCTTCCGCATCAAGGGCCGCCAGGTGGAGCGCATGGTCATCCAGACGGAATGGGAGAACGAGGAGGCTGTGGCCTTCCTGGAGCGCCGCCTGGAGCACGTGGGCGTGGAGAAGGCCCTGCTCGAGGCCGGTGCCGTGCCCGGCGACACCATCCGCATCCTGGAGATCGAGTTCGAGTTCCAGCCCAGCGACTGGGACGCGGACTTCGATTACATGACCCTCATGGACCTCGAGGGCGATATCTAAGGGAGCAAGCCTGTGAAGCGCGTTGTTGTGAAGATCGGCTCCTCCACGCTGGTGGGGGAGGATGGGCGTCTGGACCGCGCCTTCATCGGACGCCTAGCCACCGAGGCCGCCGCCCTGCGCGACGAGGGCTGGCAGACGGTCATCGTCACCAGCGGCTCGATCGCCGTTGGTCTGCAGATCATGGGCCACAGCGGCCCGCGCCCCACGGAGATGAGCATGCTGCAGGCGGCTGCAGCGATTGGCCAGGTCTCGCTGGTCAACGCCTATGCAGACACCTTCCGCTGCTTTGGGATGCCCGTGGGCCAGGTGCTGCTTACCCGCGCCACCACCGGCAACCGCGAAAGCTACCTCAACGCCCGCGCCACCATCGACCAGCTGCTGCAGCAGGGCGCGGTGCCCGTCATCAACGAGAACGACACAGTGGCCGTGGACGAGATCCGCTTTGGCGACAACGACACCCTTGCCGCCATGGTCGCCACCGCAATCGACGCCGACCTTGTGGTCCTGCTGAGCGATATCGACGGCCTCTACACGGCCGACCCCCGCAAGGACAAGGACGCCGAGCTGCTCGAGCAGGTAGGCAAGCTCTCGCAGGAGATCGAGGCCAGTGCTGGCGGCGTGGGCAGCGCGAGCGGCAGCGGCGGCATGCTCACCAAGGTGGCGGCCGCCAAGGTGCTCATGAGCGCCGGCGTCCCCATGGTGATCTGCGAGGGCCACCGCCGCAACGCCGTCACGGACGCCTGCCATGGCCGCAGCGTGGGGACGCGCTTCTTCGACAGCGAGAGCCTGGGCATGCACGCCCGCAAGAGCTGGATCGCCCTGGGCGGCAAGGTCAAGGGCCGCGTGAGCTGCGACCCCGGCGCCGTGCGCGCGCTGAAGGAGAAGGGCGCGAGCTTGCTGCCGGTGGGCATTGTGGAGGTGCAAGGCGCGTTCGAGGCGGGGGACCCGGTCGACGTCGTCGACGCGCAAGGCCGCCTGCTGGGCCGCGGGCTGGCGGGTTACGACGCCGCCCAGCTGCGCGAGTGCTTGGGCCATCGTGGAGCCGAGGAGTTCATCAACCGCGACCAACTCGTCGTGTTCTAGCGCCTGCGCGTTGCGCCCGGGGTGCTGGTCTCACATGGCTTGCCGCCTGGACGGGGGTATCCCGAGCGGCTCTCTCCGCTGGCGGTCTGGCGGCGTTTGAAGGGCCTGCAGGCAGTGCGGAGCCATTAGGATGGAAGAGGAAGAAACCGGCTTGAAACACCTCCCGATCCAAGCCGGATGTCAATAGAAAAGGAGCGCTCCACATGACCATCAAGGTTGGCATCAACGGTTTTGGCCGCATCGGCCGCTTGGTTTTCCGCATTGCGGAGGCCGATCCTGAAATCGAGGTTGTGGCTATCAACAACCCCTCCGACCTGGAGTGTGCCGCCTACCTGGCCAAGTACGACTCCTGCCAGGGCATCGCCTTCGACGAGGCCCGCGCAGAGGACGGCTGCTTCATCTTCGACGGCCACCGCATCAAGGCCTTCCAGGACCGCGACCCCAAGAACCTCGACTGGGCCAGCGTGGGCGCAGACGTCGTCCTCGAGACCACCGGCAAGCTCAAGACCGGCGAGTCTTGCCAGCCCCATCTGGACAACGGCGCCAAGAAGGTCGTCATCTCCGCTCCTGGCAAGGAGGTCGACAACACCATCGTCATGGGCGTGAACCAGGAGACCTACGACCCCGCCACCCAGCATGTGGTCTCCAACGCCTCCTGCACCACCAACTGCCTGGCCCCCTTTGCCAAGGTGCTCAACGACAAGTTCGGCATCGAGAAGGGCTTCATCAACACCATCCACTCCTACACCAACGACCAGAAGATCCTGGATGTCCACCACAAGGACTTCCGCCGCAGCCGCGCCGCTGCTGTGAGCCAGATCCCCACCACCACCGGCGCTGCAAAGGCCGTGGCCCTGGTCATCCCCGAGCTCAAGGGCAAGATGGACGGCATGGCCACCCGCGTCCCCACCCCCACCGGCTCCATGGTCGACCTGGTGTGCGAGCTGAAGACCGAGGTCACTGCAGAGGAGATCAACGCTGCCATGAAGGAGGCCGCGGAAGGCCCCATGAAGGGCATCCTGCAGTACTGCACGGACCCGATCGTCAGCTGCGACGTCATCGGCAACCCCCACAGCTCCGTCTTCGACGCAAACCTCACCAACGTCCTGGGCGGCAAGGGCACCTTCGTCAAGTGCGTTGCCTGGTATGACAACGAGTGGGGCTACAGCCAGCGCGTCGTCGACCTGGCCAAATTCATGCTGCGCGAGGCCTAATCGCCGAGCGGAAATCCGCGCGTTTGTGCCAAGAGCCCCGGGAGACCGGGGCTCTTTTACGTGGCGGGGCCGGGCGTCTGGGCGGGCGTCTGGCCACAAATTGCCGATTGACGGTGTTGAGTGGCCGCGGAATGCCGTTTGACGGTGTCGATAGTTTTACACTTGCCGTCAAACGCGCATTTGGGGACACAAAACACCGTCAAACGCATTGTCGCGGCCAGCGGCTGGGACCCTGCAAGCCCTGCAAAGAACCCTGCAACCCTGCAAACCCCGCAAGGAGGGGGCGGCTTGCAGCTGCGGTGCTACACTCTGGGGAATCGTTTGAGGAAGGAGGCGCCATGCCGGGAAAGCTGCTGGTGGTGGGCACGCCCATCGGGAATCTGGGCGACATCACGCAAAGGGCCGCGCAGGCGTTGGAGAGCGCGGATGCCGTGCTGGCCGAGGACACGCGCGTCACCGGCAAGCTGTTGCATGCGCTGGGCATCGAGGCGCGCCTGGAGCGCTGCGATGAGAACGTCATTGCGCAGCGCGCGGCGGGCCTGGTGCAGCGCATGGAGGCCGGCGAGGTCCTGGCGTTCTGCAGCGACGCGGGCATGCCCGGCGTGAGCGACCCCGGTCTGGTGCTGGTGGACGCAGCGCGCGAGGCCGGCGTTCCCGTTGAGGTGCTCCCAGGTGCCTGCGCCGTCACCACGGCCCTGGTTGCCGCCGGCTTCAACGGCACTGCCTTCTACTTTGGGGGCTTCTTGCCGCGCAAGCAGGCAGCACGCTCCAAGCTGCTGCAGAGCCTGCGCACCCTGGATGCGGCGCTGGTCTTCTACGAGTCCCCGCACCGCGTGGCCTCGAGCGTCGAGGGGATCGCCGCCGAGTACGGCAGCCGCCCCGTGGCGCTGTGTCGCGAGCTCACCAAGCTCCACGAGGAGGTGCTGCGCCTGCCGGCATACCAGCTTGCCGCAGAGCTCGCCAGCCGCGAGGCCATCAAGGGGGAGATCGCCCTGGTCATCGCCCCGCCTTCGCCAGAAGAGCAGGCTGTCGATCTGGGTGCAGACGATGTGCAGGAGCGCATACGCCGCGAGCTTGCGGCAGGCACTCCCAAGTCCGCGCTGGCCAAGCAGCTGGCCCGCGAGCTGGGCATCAGCAAGAACCAGGTCTACGACATGATTCACAGCCTCTAGGCGCCCCAAGGTGCAAGTGAGCCCC
>JBJEHM010000020.1:8628-11871 GCA_051876075.1 Coriobacteriales bacterium | reverse complement strand
CAGGTCTACGACATGATTCACAGCCTCTAGGCGCCCCAAGGTGCAAGTGAGCCCCAGAGCTGGGATAAGGGCTCTGGGGCTCAATCGGGATGTGGCCGGCCTGAGAAAGGAAGGGATGGGGAGGAGAGGATTGTTCCGCCGACCTGTCAAACATAGTACAGGGCAAATCTGAAAACGGTCTGAAAGCGCTGTGCGGCTTTTGTGAAGTGCTCCCATGCGCGCGCAAGCATTTTGCAAACTCTGTGCGGCTTTTGTGAATACGGGGTAACCGAGGGGCAAAGCCCCAGTTCAAGGCTGTGCAAAAGAGCGCCGCGGGCCTCATGGGCGTGTGCTGTGGGCTATCCTGTCTGGCATATGTGTTCCAAACCTCCAAGGAAAGCAGCAGCACACCCATGACTGAAGAGAGTCCCACACCTGAACCCGACTGCGCCTCAACCGCTGCGCCCGCCTTCTCAACCCCACCCCAGGGCCTGAGCGCGCAGCAGGTGCGCGAGCGCGTTGCAGCCGGCAAGGTCAACGCCAACGCAGACGTGCGCACCAAGACCATCGGCCAGATTGTGCGCGACAACATCTGCACGCTCTTCAACCTGGTCAACGTCATCATCGCCGCTGCGATTTTTTGGACGGGTGCCTACAGCAACATGCTCTTCATGGGCGTCATCCTGTGCAACATCGCCATCGGCATCTTCCAGGAGGTCCGCAGCAAGCGCACTATCGACAAGCTCTCTGTCATCACCTCCACCAAGGCACACGTGGTGCGCGACGGCTCCAGCAGCGACATCTCGCTCAACGACATCGTCCTCGACGACCTCGTGGTCCTCAACCGCGGCGACCAAGTGCCCAGCGACTGCCGCGTGGTCGAGGGCAAGGTCTCCGTGAACGAAAGCCTGCTCACGGGCGAGAGCGACCTCGTGTCCAAAGCGCCCGGGGACCAGCTCTTCTCCGGCAGCTTCATCGTTGCGGGCAGCTGCCGCGCGCAGGTTAGCGCCGTGGGTGCGGACAACTACGCCACCCGCATCAACAACGAGGCCAAGGTGCACCGCAAGGCCTCCAGCGACATCATGGCCGCCCTCAACCGCATCGTGAAGTGGGTCACCATCGCCATCGTGCCCCTGGGCGCGCTGCTGATGGTGAAGGAGGTCGTGTGGGCCGGCGGCACGCTCGAGGAAGCCATCCTGCACTCCAGCGCGGCGCTGATCGGCATGATCCCGCAGGGACTCATCCTGCTTACCTCCAGCGTGCTGGCTGTGAGCGTGGTGCGCCTGGCCCAGCACAAGGTGCTCGTGCAGGAGCTCTACTGCGTGGAGACCTTGGCGCGCGTTGACGTGGTGTGCCTGGACAAGACCGGCACCATCACCACGGGCGAGATGGAGGTCGACGAGGTCATCCCCCTGGAGGGCTGCGACTACTTCGACGCCCTGCACGCCCTGGTGGCGCTGGACGCCGTGGTCGACGAGGCAAGCGCCAACGAGACCTCCAAGGCCATCCACCGCTACATCGCCAACCTCCAGGAGCGCCCCGACGCCCCGCTTGCGGTCGAGGGCAAGGTGCGCATCGTGCCGTTTTCTTCCGAGCACAAGTACTCCGGCGTTGTCTATGGCTCAGACGCCGGCGCCTACGCCATCGGCGCTGCGGAGTTCCTGCTGAAGGGCCACCCGCAGCTGCCTGCTATCCAAGACACCATCACCCGCTTGGCTGGTGTGCGCCGTGTGCTGGTCCTGGCACAGGTCGAGGGCTTCGACCAGGAGGATGCCGTCATGGGCGCCGTGGAGCCGCTGGCGCTGGTCTTCATCAAGGACTGCGTGCGCCTCACCGCCCCGCAGACCCTCAAGTACTTTGACGAGCAGGGCGTGCGCATCAACATCATCTCCGGCGATGCCGTGGAGACCGTGAGCAACATCGCCCAGAGCGTGGGCGTTCCCTTGGCGGAGCGCTGCGTAGACATGTCCACCGTCACCACGCAAGAGCAGCTGGAGGAAGCCGCGCGCGAGTGCCGCGTCTTTGGGCGTGTGAGCCCAGAGCAGAAGAAGCAGCTGGTCTGCGCGCTGCAGAGCCAGGGCCACACCGTCGCCATGACAGGTGACGGCGTTAACGACGTCTTGGCGCTGCATGCGGCGGACTGCAGCGTGGCCATGGGCAGCGGATCTGACGCCGCGCGCAACGTGGCCAAGCTCGTCCTCATGGACGACGACTTCTCCTCCATGCCGCACGTCGTGGCAGAGGGGCGCCGCAGCATCAACAACCTGCAGCGCAGCGGCAGTCTCTTCCTGGTTAAGACCATCTTCAGCATGTTCCTGGCCGTGGCCTTCATCCTCATCCAGGCCTACGCCTATCCCTTCGTTACCATACAGCTCACGCTCATCAGCGCCTTCACCATCGGTCTGCCGTCCTTCGTCTTGGCGCTCGAGCCCAACAAGGAGCGCGTGAGGGGTGACTTCCTGCGCAACGTGGTGACTTTCGCGCTGCCCGGAGCCGTGATGATCATCGCGTCCGTGCTCATCGCCTGTGGCTACGGCGTGGCGATGGGGCTGGGGCAGTACGAGTTCTCGACCCTGTGCGTGGTGTTGGCAAGCGTTGCCGGCATGAACCTGGTGGTGCGCCTGAGCATGCCGTACAACCCAGTGCGCGTTGCCCTCACCGTCGTCTGCGTGGCCGCGCTGCTGCTGGGCATCTTCGTCTTCCCAGACTTCTTCTTCCTGGAGCACTTCAACCTGGCCATGGGAGTGGCGGCGCTGGTGCTTTCCCTGCTGGTCACGGGCTTGTTCCAACTCCTCTACGAGCTGGCCAAGCGCAACCAGAAGCGCTACCTCGAGAGCCTGTAGCCCGAACATTCTTCGAGACCCAAGCGCTGGGAAGGGGAGCCGCCCGCAGGGAACACTGCGAAGCGGAGACGCGCTGGAGGCGCCGCGGGAGCATACAAAGCGAGGAACCCTAGCGGTCTGAGGGCGCGGGGCCGCCGTGAGGAGAATTACGGAGCAGAGCCGCCTTGGAGGCGAAGCGGGAGCGAGGACTGTCTGAGCGAGCGCAAGCGAGCGAGTTCCGCAGCTGCTGAGCCGGAAAGGCGGCTCGGGTGCGCAGTCTTCTCCTCACGGCGGCCCCGCGCCCTCAGACCGCGGCCACGGCTGGGAGAGGGTGCCGCCTCCAAGGCGGCTCTGCTCCGTAATTCTCCTCACGGCCGCGGGCCCGGCGAGGGCGCGGCTGGGTTAGGGGTCTGGCTGGGTTAGCGGCGGGGGAGGTACTCGA
>JBJEHM010000020.1:0-8528 GCA_051876075.1 Coriobacteriales bacterium | reverse complement strand
GAGGGCGCGGCTGGGTTAGGGGTCTGGCTGGGTTAGCGGCGGGGGAGGTACTCGATGAAGCGCTGCAGGGCGAGCGACGAGCGCTCCTTGCCGCGGAAGGCGAGCACGATGTCGCGGTAGACCGGCTCCTCCAGGCTCTTTGCCACCACCTTGTACGGGCAGCGACGCAGGATCATCTCTGTGAGGATCGAGATGCCCAGCCCCTTCTCCACCATGGCCATGATGGCGTAGTCGTCCCAAGTGGTGAAGTTCACGCGCGGCTTGATGCCGCGCTGCTTGAAGATGGCCTCGACCTCCGCGCCGGCGCCCTTCTCCAAGATCATGAAGGGCTCGTTCTTCAGCGCCTCCAGCGGGAAGGTCTCGCGCTCGGCCAGCGGGTGGTCTTGCGGCAGCACCACCATCATCTGGTCCCGCTCCAGGAAGACCGTCTCCAGCGAGGGGTGCACCGGCAGGGGGATGAAGCCGCAGTCAACGCGCCCTTCCAAGATCCACTGCTCGATCTCTGTGTAATCGCCCAGCATGACCTCGTAGGCGATGTTGGGGTATGCGCGTTGGAAGTCCTTGATGATGTTGGGCAGCCACTGGCTGGCGCCGCTGGAGAAGGTGGCGATGCGAATCATGCCGGAGTGCAGGCCCTGCAGCTCGTCGACGGCCACCTCGAGCTTCTCGAACTCCTCGCACAGGCTCTTGACGTAGGGGAGGATCTTGGCGCCGTCGGGCGTGAGGAGCACGCCGCCCTTGCGCCGCTCAAGGAGGGAAACCTGCCAGTCGGCTTCGAGGTCGGCGACCATGCGGCTGATTCCGCTTTGCGAATAATGGAGTCGTTCGGCCGCTTTTGTGAAGCTCCCGTATTCAACTGCCTTGGCAAATGCCCTGTATTTGAGGATGTTAGGGTCCATCTATGACAATTCCTTCTAGCTGTAATGAGAAATATTCAGTTTTGTGATGATACCAGCTGTGGTTGAATTGAGCCCACGTATTTAGTAGGAATTGCCCGCCGCACGGGGCGGCTGGGAAAAGGAGAGGTTTTTATGGAACGTTCGACCGTGGAGCTGATCGTCTTCATCGTGTACCTGGCGTGCATGCTGGGCATCGGCGTCTTCTTCTTCGTGAAGAGCCATCAAGGCGGTGACAAGGAATACTTCCTTGGCGGCCGCAAGATGGGACCCTTCGTCACCGCACTTTCTGCCGGCACGGCAGACATGAGCGCCTGGGTCCTCATGGGCCTGCCCACCTCCATCTACGCGCTGGGCCTGGGCCAGATCTGGATCCCCATCGGCTTGGCCATCGGCTATGCGCTCAGCTGGATCTTCGAGGCCCCGCGCCTGCGCAAGTTCTCCATCGTCGCCAACGACTCCATCACCGTCCCGCAGTACCTCACCAACCGCTTCCTCTCCAAGAGCAAGCTGCTGCAGGTCGTCTGCGCTGTGATCTTCCTGGTGGCCTACACCATCTACGCCGCCTCCTCCATCAAAGCCTGCGGCACCCTGTTCAACACCGTTGCCGGCATCGACGCCAACGTCGCCATGTACATCGCGGCGCTCATCACCATCGGCTACGTCTTCCTGGGCGGCTTCAAGGCAGCCTGCTGGACCGACTTCTTCCAGGGCCTGCTGATGCTGGCCGCGATGATGATCGCCCCCATCTTCGCCGCCTCCATGCTCGGCGGCATGAACGTTGAGCCCATGCCGGAAGGCTACTTCACCGTCCTCACCTCCTGGCAAGACATCGTCAGCGGCCTTGCGTGGGGTCTGGGTTACTTTGGCATGCCGCACATCATCGTGCGCTTCATGTCGCTGCGCTCTCAGAGGGAGATGAAGAAGTCCGCCACCGTGGCAATCTTCTGGACCGTCCTCATCGTCTTCTTCGCCGCCCTCATCGGCATCATCGGCCGCCAGTTCCTAGGCTACGATCCCAACACCGAGGAAAACTCCCTGGTCTTCATCCTCATGGTGCGCGCCATCTTCCCCGCTGTCATCTCCGGTGTGCTGCTGGCCGCCATCCTGGCAGCCTCGATGTCCACCGCTTCTGCCCAGATGCTCTCTGCGGCGTCTTCCCTGGCAGCAGACGTCTACAAGCCCGTCTTCCGCAAGGGCGATGCCTCCGAGCGCGAGATGTTCTGGATGAGCCGCTGCGCCGTCATCCTCATCTCCGTGGTGGCGGTGCTCGTTGCCTCCAACCCGGCTGCAGGCAGCATCATGAGCCTCGTCTCCAACGCCTGGGCCATCTTCGGCGCGGCGTTCGGCCCCTGCATCATCCTGAGCCTGTTCTGGAGGCGCTTCAACTTTGCCGGCGCGCTCACGGGCATCGTGGTCGGCGGTGTGGTCGACGTCCTGTGGCTGGTCTTCCTCACCAGCTCCACCGGTGTCTACGAGCTGCTCCCCGGCTTTGTGGTGGGCTTGGTTGCCGCCGTCATCGCCACGCTCGTGACCCCCGCTCCCAGCGCCGAGGTCAACGAGCTCTTCGACAAGGCAAAGAGCTACGAGGACTAATCGCGAACAAGGCAAACGCATGCAAAGAGGCGGCCCGCTGAGTGGCCGCCTCTTTGTGTGTAGGGGGATGACAAGCGGGGAATGCCCAAATACTTGCGCTATGGCGCCAAGTGGGGCGTGCGCTGTTTTGCGCAGTTCTCGGGATGACGAGAAAGCAGCACTCAGCTCGCGCCTACAGGCAGTTCTCCTGGAGGAAGGCGTTGCAGGCTTCAACGCCCTGGACCAGCTGGCCCTTAGCGTAGATGTAGGGGATCTTGTTGGCGTCGCCGCCCAGGGCGCAGAGCTCGTCGTAGGGAACCTGCTGCTCAACGTCGCGCTTGTCCAGGGTGATGCCCTTCTCATCTGCAAACGTGGTAACGAGCGAGCAAGTGGGGCAAGGTCCCCAGTAGTACAGGATGGGTGCTTCTTCAGCCATGGTGGCCTCCTCATGGGTCGATTGCAAGCTCCCTCCATGATACGCCCTCGCCCAAGCCAGGGAACTCCCTGTCTGCCGTCCTCCTCCCATCCCCGCCAAACCTCAAGGCAGGGAATTGCCTCGTACGTCCTCACTCTCATTCCCCGCCGAACAGCGAGGCAGGGAATACCTTCGTGCCCCCCTGCGCCCTTTCCCTGCCCGCCGCTCCCACCTCCCTTGCGCGCAAAAAGGAGGCGCACCCTTGGGTGGGGTGCGCCTCGCAGTACCGCGCTGGTGCGGTGGCTTTGCGTGTGCCGCCTTAGGCGGTGAAGTAGTCCACACCGCCCTCGATGAGGGGTTGGAAGTTCTCGCCCGGCACGTTGACGTAGAGGCCGTTGGCGGAGCGCTCTGTGTGACCCATCTTGCCCATAACGCGGCCGTCCGGGCTGGTGATGCCTTCGATGGCCAGCAGCGCGCCGTTGGGGTTGACGCTGAGGTCCATGCTGGGCACGCCGGCCTCGTCCACGTACTGGGTTGCGATCTGGCCCTTGGCCTTCAGCTCGGCAAGCAGCTCGTTGCTGGCGACAAAGCGGCCCTCGCCGTGGCTGATGGCCACGTTGTGGATGTCTCCCACCTGGCAGCGGCTCAGCCAGGGGCTCAGGTTGGAGGCAACGCGGGTGCGGACCAGGCGGCTCTGGTGGCGGCCGATGTTGTTGAAGGTGAGCGTTGCGCACTCAGGAGTCATGGGGACGATGTCGCCGTACGGCACCAGGCCCAGCTTGACCAGCGCCTGGAAGCCGTTGCAGATGCCCAGCATCAGGCCGTCGCGGTTGTTGAGCAGCTCGCGCACGGCCTCGGTGACCGCGGGGTTGCGGAAGAAGGCGGTGATGAACTTGGCGGAGCCATCGGGCTCGTCGCCGCCAGAGAAGCCGCCGGGGATCATGACGATTTGCGAGTTGTTGATGGCCTTGACCAGGGCCTCGACGCTCTCTGCAACCGCGTTGGGCGTGAGGTTGTTGATGACGAGGGTCTCGGCCTGGGCGCCGGCGCGGCGGAAGGCGCGCGCGGAGTCGAACTCGCAGTTGTTGCCGGGGAAGACCGGGATGATGACACGCGGCTTGGCCAGCGTGGTGGAGAAGGTCAGCGGGATGTGGGTCTCGTCTGAGATGGCCTCCACAGCCTCTCCCTTGCCGCGGTAGGGGAAGACGGGCTCCATCTTGGCTTCCCATGCCTCCTGCAGCTGGGCAAGGTCGAGCACCTCGCCGCAGACCTCAAGCACGTACGCGGCGGTGGTGGTGCCGATGCGGGTGACAGAGACGAATTCTCCACCGTCGATCTCGACGTCCTCACCGAGCTCGACCACAAAGCTGCCGTAGGCGGGCTGGAAGAGCTGGTCTGCGCTGCTGATGCCGTCGAGCTGAGCGCCGATGCCGTTGCCCACGCACATCTTGAAGATGGCCTCTGCGTCGGAGCCGTAGCCGCAGGCGCTCACAGAAATGGCGGCACCGCTGCCGATGAGCTCCTCGATCAGCGCCAGGGCGTCGTTCATGCCCTGCGCAGTGGGGATGAGGCCCTGTGCCGGGTAGGCGGGCTGGATGCACAGGATGGGAGAGCCTGCCTTCTTGAACTCGGGGCTGGTGACGCGATCGATGGTGCCCACGGCGGTGGCAAAGCTCACCAGAGTGGGGGGCACGTCGAGGTCCTCGAAGGAGCCGGACATGGAGTCCTTGCCGCCGATGGAGCCCACGCCCAGGTCGATCTGGGCCATGAGGGCGCCCAGCAGCGAGCCCGCGGGCTTGCCCCAGCGCTCCGGGACGTCCTTGAGCTTGCCGAAGTACTCCTGGAAGGTGAGGTAGGTGTTCTCCATCTGGAAGCCCGCGGCGACCAGGCGGCTGACGCTCTCAACGACGGCGAGGTAGGCGCCGGTGTACTGGTCTGCCTCGGAGAGGTAGGGGTTGAAGCCCCAGGCCATGCCGGAGCAAGTGGTGGTATCTCCGTCCACGGGCATCTTGGCGGCCATGGCCATGGCAGGCGTCAGCTGGTTCTTGCCGCCGAAGGGCATGAGCACGGTTGCTGCGCCGATGGTGGAGTCAAAGCGTTCCGAGAGGCCCTTGTTGGAGGCGATGTTGAGGTCGGTGACCAGGGCGGTCATGCGCTCCTGGAGCGTCTCGCCTTGCCAGGGGGTGGTGTAGGCGGTGCCTTCGCAGATGTGGACCTTGGCGGACTTGGGGGCACCGTTGCTGTTGAGGAAGGCGCGGGACACGTTGACGATCTCGTCGCCGTTCCAGGTCATGACCAGGCGCGGGTCCTCGGTAACGGTGGCGATGACAGTTGCCTCGAGGTTCTCCTCGCGGGCATAGCCCAGGAACTCCTCGACGTCCTCCGGCGCAACGGCGCAGGCCATGCGCTCCTGGGACTCGGCGATGGCGAGCTCGGTGCCGTCGAGGCCCTCGTACTTCTTGGGCACGGTGTTGAGGTCGATGAACAGGCCGTCTGCGATTTCTCCCGTGGCAACAGAGACGCCGCCGGCGCCAAAGTCGTTGCAGCGCTTGATGAGCTTGCAGGCGTCACCGCGGCGGAAGAGGCGCTGGAGCTTGCGTTCGACTGGGGCGTTGCCCTTTTGGACCTCTGCACCGCAGGTCTCGATGGAAGACGCGGTATGGGCCTTGGAGGAGCCGGTGGCGCCGCCGATGCCGTCGCGGCCGGTGCGCCCGCCCAGCAGGATGATGGCGTCTCCCGGGGCCGGGGTCTCGCGACGCACGTGCCAGGCCGGGGTGGCTGCCACAACGGCGCCGATCTCCATGCGCTTGGCTGCGTAGCCGGGATGGTAGAGCTCGCTGACCTGGCCGGTTGCCAAGCCGATCTGGTTGCCGTAACTGGAGTAGCCGGCGGCGGCGGTGGTGACCAGCTTGCGCTGGGGCAGCTTGCCGGGGATGGTCTCGCTCACAGGGGCCAGGGGGTTGGCGGCGCCGGTGACGCGCATGGCCTGGTAGACGTAGGAACGGCCGGAGAGCGGGTCGCGGATGGCACCGCCCACGCAGGTGGCCGCGCCACCAAAGGGCTCGACTTCAGTGGGATGGTTGTGGGTCTCGTTCTTGAAGAGGTAGAGCCAGTCCTCCTCCACGCCGTCGACGTCGACCTTCACCTTGACGGTGCAGGCGTTGATTTCCTCAGACTCGTCGAGGTTCTTGAGGATGCCCTTGGCCTTGAGGTACTTGGCGCCGATGGTGCCCAGGTCCATGAGGCAGACGGGTTTCTCGTCGTGCCCCAGCTCGTGGCGCATGTCCATGTAGCGGTCGAAGGCTGCCTGGACGGTGGGGTCGTCGATGGTGACTTCCTCCAGCACGGTGCCGAAGGTGGTGTGGCGGCAGTGGTCGGACCAGTAGGTGTCGACCATCTTGACCTCTGTGATGGTGGGGCAGCGGCCCTCTTCCTCGCGGAAGTACTTCTGGAAGAAGGTGATGTCTGCCAGGTCCATGGCCAGGCCGCGCTCGTCGATGAAGGCCTGCAGGCCGGCTGCGTCGAGCTCCAGGAAGCCCTCGAGCACCTCGACGGGCTGGGGCTCGGGGTAGGCCGTCTTGAGGGTTGCCACGGTGTCGAGCGAGGCCTCGCGCGCCTCGATGGGGTTGATGACATAGCCCTTGATGGCGGCGATGTCCTGGGCGCTCAGCTCGCCTTCGAGGTAATAGACCTTGGCGCTGCGCACGTCCGGGCGCTCCCCGCAGCTGATGAGCTGCACGCACTCGCTGGCAGAGTCTGCACGCTGGTCGAACTGGCCGGGCAGGTACTCCACGGCAAAGACCGCGGCACCCTTGGCGTCGGGCAGCTCGAAGCTGATGTCGTCGGACTGCGGCTCGCTGAAGACAGTGGGCACGCACTGCTGGAAGAGCTCGTCGCTGATGCCCTCCACGTCGTAGCGGTTCACCAGACGCACGCCGGTGAGTGCCTCGATCTGCAGGATGGTGCGCAGCTCTGCCAGGAGCTGCTGCGCCTCCACGTCGAAGCCGGGTTTCTTCTCAACATACACGCGAGAGACCATTGAGCCTTCCTTTCTCTGACGGCGCTTGTCCTCGTAAACGTCGATCACGTATCAGAACATTCTACCTGTGCCCATATATGGTTCGCGAGAAGGAGCAGGGGGAATCTTCGAGAAGCCGAAGCCGGCAGGGCGGCGAGGCGGCGGGGCCGGGCGGCGGGGCCTGGAGGGGCCGGGGGGTGAAGGCTTCGCACCCGAGCTCGCAGATTCGCCCTGCAGCTGCGGAACTCGGGCCTTTGGCCCTCAGACAGTCCTCGCTCCCGCAGAGCGAATCTGGGAGCTCTGCTCCGCAGTTCACCTCCCCGGCCCCTCCAGGCCCCGCCGCCCGGCCCCGCCGCCTCGCCGCCCTGCGGCTTCGGCTTCTTGCGGGTGGGTGGGCAGCCTGGGGAGGGCGCTTGCGTTGTGGGGATAACGAAGGAGGCGCGAGTTGTTTGGGCTCGCGCCTCCTTGGGCGTTTGGTGTTGTGTTTGAGCTGCGTTTGCGCTGGGTTACTTGATCGGGCGGGTTGCGCCGACGAAGTTGGAGCGGTCGTCGAGGGACTCGACACGGACGCTCGCACCGGTATGCGGGGAGTGGATGTACTTGCCGTCGCCCACGTAGATGCCCACGTGGTTGATGGAGCCGGTGCCCCATCCGAAGAAGACGAGGTCGCCGGCCTTCATGTTCTTGGAAGACACGGACTTGGTCTGGTAGAACTGCGCCTGGGCGTTGTGGGTGAGGCTCACACCTGCCTTCTTGTAGCAGTACATAGTGAAGCCGGAGCAGTCAAAGCCAGAGGGGGTGCTGCCGCCGTAGACATAGGGCGTGCCCTTGAGGCTCTTGGCCACGTCAAGGACCTTGTCGATCTTGTTGGCCTTGACCTTGGCGGCCTTCTTGACCACCTTGGCGACGACGTCGTCCATTGCTGCTGCGGGCTGGGTTTGGGCCTGAGCCTGGGCTTCGATCTGGGTGAGGACGGAGCTCACTCCAAGGTGGCTGCCTTCATCTGCCAGCTCGATGCCGCTTGCATCGATCACGATCGCAGAGGGTTCGTCTGCAAGAGCCGCGGGGACGGCGGCGACGGGGGTACCCATCAGGGCAACGGAGGCCGCCAGCGCAAAGGTTGCGAAGGAGCGGCGCAGGGGACGAGCGGGGCTCAGGGCGTTGGATCCCTTAAGAGTCATGGTTCTCCAAAAGGTTGGGGACAGTGCCGCCAGCGCCAGGATGTTTAAGCTGCGGTTCTGGCTGCCGGCTGCGGCGCGCATGGTGTGTGTTGTGTGCGATTGCGCAACCGCGGTGAGTACCTTACCCGTCTAGGCACTAAAACCGCAGCTTGTGAGCCCAATTCCATTGTTTGTGTAAACTACCTCCACAAAACCACCAAAAACTTGACAAGAACTAACACTTGTGCTTTCAGGCTCTGTCTTTGCCATATGTTCCCGGTATTTTGCGCTACAGACCACAAGATGTTGTGGAGCGGTTTTTCTTCACCTTTTTCTAAGGATTTGTCAAACCAGTCTTAAACGAAGCGTCACCACACTATGAAAAGTGCAGGTCAACACCCAAAAACGAAGGGGGATGAACACTATTCTTAAAATAATAGAGAGGTATTTTGGGCAAAAAATGG
>JBJEHM010000019.1:0-5388 GCA_051876075.1 Coriobacteriales bacterium | reverse complement strand
CCGCCGCCGCTCAGGCTCCTGGGCGCCCTCATCGCTGGGCCTCCCCTGCCTGCTCAGCGCCGGCCTCTTCAGCCGCGGCGCGCTTGGTGCGCTTGGCGGGCTTGGCCGCAGCCGCTGCCTTGAGCGCGGCGTTCGAGGCCTCCTTGAAGGGCTCGAGCTGTTCGGCGGTGAAGCCGTGCGGCAGCTCCTCGCCGGCCTCGCGGCACTCCTCCGCCTTCTCCAGCACCGCGGTCATCAGGGCCTCGACGGCGGCCTGGTAGCCGGAGTACCAGCGCTTGCGCACGTGGGACACGCACATGGCCACCATGGCGCTCACCAAGCCGGCCACGGTGCCGTCAAAAGCCACGCCCAGGGACGAGGACAGGGTGTTCATGTCGCCCTGGCCCATGGCCACGATGCCCGGGCCCAGCGGCACCAGGGTGCAGACCAGGCCCATCATGGGGGCCACCTTGGCCATGAGGTCGGTGTAGCCGGCCAGCTTGCGGTAGCGGCGCTCGAGCTCCTGGACCTGTCCCTTCGCCAGCGCGAACAGCGCGTCTGACGGCAGGCCGGCGTTGTTCACCACCATGAGCAGGGCGCGCTTCTGCGGCCACAGCAGCTGCGTGCCGCAGATCACGTCGTTCAGTTCGCTGAACTCAGCGTCCTCGATGGCGTTGATGGCATCCGGCAGGCTCTGCTTGGCCAGGCGGTGCTCGGTGACGTACTCGACGATCAGCGTGCCGATGAAGAACAGCGCCAGCAGCACCAGCAGGGCCAGCAGCAGCATCGCCGGCACCATGAGGGTTTGGGCGAACTGGCGCAGTATCTCCTGGAGGTAGTCGGTGAAGGTCATGCGAATCTCCTCTTTCTGAATCCGATGTAGAAGCTGATGCCTCCCAGGAGGAAGGCCGCGATACCGATGGGGATGGCGAAGGGTGCCAGGGGGTTTTCCATCTCGAGGACACCGGGGTTGGACTTGTTGGTCGACATCATCTGGTAGACGCGCCAGCGGGTGCCGCTGTCGGCGTCGCTGCCGGTGCCGTTGCCGCCCGCCTGGGCGCTGGCGCTGGGGTTCTCGCTGCCGCCGGAGTCACCGTCGCCCTCGCTGGGCCCGACCCCCATGCCGCTGCCGTTGCCGGTGCCGTCCCCGCCGCCGTCGCCGCGCCCATCGCTGGTTGGCGGGCCGCCCTTCAAGATCACGTTGATGGTGTTGATGTAGTAGACCTGCTTGGAGGTGTTGGCGTCCGTCTTGCCGCTCGCACCGAAGACCAGGCGGTAGCGCGTGCCCTCGTCGAGCTTCTCGTCCTTGCTCACGTAGGGCTCGTTCCAGTGCATGGAGTTGGCCGTGGCGATGATGGGCGGCACCACCACGCCGCCGCTCGTGTAGCCGATGTCGTAGTCGGGGAAGTAGTAGCGCTGGCTGCCGAAGAGGTAGCTGTAGCTCACGGGAGAATCGTAGCTGTCCGCCGTCCCAAAGCGGAACTGCTTGATGTCGTCCATGGAGCAGTTGAGCAGCTTCAGGATGTCCTTGAACATGTAGCCCGTGGCGCGGATGGTGGCATAGCTGCCGTTGGAGCCGCCGATGACCGTGTAGTTGTTCGTCACCTTCGAGAGCATCTTGGAGAGCTGCTTTTCTGTGTAGGTGACTTCTTCGATGATCTGGTCTGGGAACTCCTCGTAGCACACCTTGAGCGTGAGGCTGTCCGCCGGGTTGTAGTCGTACTGGCCCGTGTCCACGCGGAAGTACACCGTGTCGCTCACGGTGCGGCCGCCCTTGCCGCCGTTCACCGTGACCATCACCTGGCCGATGCCGCTGCTCTGCGTTGCCACGCGGCCCGTGTACTTGTTGACCGCCACCGTGTCCGTGTTGCCGGCCACGCTCCAGGTGTAGGTGGCCTTGCAGCTCTTGGAGCTGGTGCTCTCCGTCCTCACCACGTCTCCGGCCGCGTTCTTCCAGGTGATCGTGGCGTAGAGCTGGTAGTAGACGGGCTTGGCGCCGTCGCCTGCCAGCACCACGGTCTCGTTGATGACCTTGCCTTTCTTGGTGGTGATCTCCACGTCGCTCACGTAGCTGCCGTTCTGGCCGCTTATCTGGAAGTCCACCGAGCAGCTGGCCTCGCCGTACTTCTCCGGGTTCTTGACCTTGGCGGTGATGGTGCAGCTGCCGTTCTTGACCGGCGTCACCAGGCCCGCGGGGCTCACCTTGGCGATGCTCACGTCGCTGGACTCCCACACGAGGTCGATGGCGCCCAGGTCCGTGCTGCTCGAGGCCGTCTCCAGCATCAGGCCGCTGCCGGAGGCGTCCGTGTAGTAGCCGTTGAGCTGCACGAGCTGGCCCTTGTTCTCGATCACGACCTTCTTGATGGGCTGGTCCGCCCCCACGAACTCGTTCTCGCCGTTGTAGTCGCTCGACCACTTGAGGAAGAGCTCCGTGACGTGGTTGCGCTCGGGCTCTTCCTCGGCGCCCTCCCCCGCTGCGAGCTCGTCTGCCCAGGCGGGCGCGGCGAAGACGCCGCCCGGCACGCAGAACAGCAGCGCCAGCAGCAGGGCGAGCAGGCAGCGTAAGGCGCGGCCGGCAAGCGTCATGTCATTGCTTCTCTCCAACACCGCCCCCTAGTGCTTGATCCTGGGGATGGGCGGGTAGGAGTCGCCCAGCACGTCGAGCGCCTGCTCGCGGCTGATGTCCACGTCGAGCATCACCTTGAAGAACTCCTGGGTGCGCTCGACGATGTCGATGTCGTAGACGTCCGGGTAGAGCAGGTTGCACACCCACTCCAGGCCGATGATGCGGTTGACCCCGGGCGGGCGGTCGCACCAGGCCCAGGGCAGGTTGGGCATGGCGTAGACGCGGCCGTCCTTGACGGCGGTGATGTTGGACCACGCCGGGTTGGTGCGGATGTCGTCGTAGGCGCCGCCGCGCAGCTCGCTGTCCCAGGAGATGATGACCTCCGGGTCCCACTTGAGCACCTGCTCGAGCGAGACGTCGGTCATGCCGCCGCCGTAGGTCTCCTCGCAGGTTGCCACGTCCAGCGCACCGGCCTCCAAAAAGGCCAGCATGTGCTGGGAGGTCTCCGGCTCGGTCTGCAGGCCTTCGGGCCCTTCCGCGTAGTAGATGGGGATGCGGTCCTCCATGGGGATGGTGGCCACCACGCCGGAGACCTCCGCGTAGATCTTGTCCACGTAGGTGGCCAGCTCCTCGGCGCGCTCGCGGCGGTCGAGCACCTCGCCCAGGAAGCGGAAGGCGTGGCCCACCTTGTCGAAGGAGCCGTCCACCAGCACCACGGGGATGTTGGTCTGGGCCTGGATCTCCTCGGCCTCCGATATGTTGGCGCTGGTGAGGCCCACGCCGGAGATGGAGAACATGATGTCGATGTCTTCCACCAGCAGGGCCTCGCGGTCTATCTCGTCGTTGTTGTGCAGGGTGCCCATGTAGGGCAGGTCCTCGATGCCTTCTGGCAGGTACTGCAGCTCCTCCTCCGTGAACTTGGCGGCGCTGCCGCCGAGCTTCTCCGGGATCAGCGCCACGATGTAGACCTGCGCCAGGCCGCTCGTGAAGAAGATGGACTCGATGGCGTCTGCCGTCGGCACCTCCAGCGTGCGGCCGGCGTCGTCGGTGATCGTCTGCTTGTGCATGATCACGTTGTCCGCCAGGCTGCAGCCCACCAGGGTGGACCCGCCGGCGATTGAGGCGGCCGCCATGGCCGCCAGCTTGGCGAAGTCGCGTCGCGAGAGCTCCCTCGACATGTCTGTGTCTCCCCTCGTTCCTCAGACCAGCATGGGCACGCACACGCGCTGGCTGCCGCCGCCCGGCAGCTGCACGGTGCCCACGCAGACGTCGTGGCCGTAGATGCGCTTGAGGTTGGGCTCGGTGATGATCTCCTCCGGCGTGCCTATGCCCAGCACGCTCCCCTTCTCCATCATGACCACCTTGTCCGCGCAGAAAAACGCGTGCCCGGGGTCGTGGGTGACCATCAGCACGGACATGCCGCCTTGCGTGAGCTTGCGCATGCGCGAGAGCACCAGCTGCTGGTTGCCAAAGTCCAGGCTGGCCGTGGGCTCGTCCATCAGCAGCACCTTTGGCTGCTGGGCCAGTGCGCGCGCGATGAGCACGAGCTGCTGCTGGCCGCCGGAGAGCTCCGAGTAGACGGAGTCCGCCAGGTGTGTGATGGACAGCTGCCGCATGGCGCGGTAGGCGGCCACGCGGTCGCGCTCCCTCACGTGGGCGAACTGCCCGATGTAGGGCGTGCGGCCCAGCAGGACCACGTCTGCCACCGTGAAGGGGAAGGGCGGCGTGTGGCTCTGCGGGATGTAGGCGAAGGTCTGGGCGCGCTCCTCGGCGCTCATCTGGAAGACGTCGCGCCCGTCCATCTCAACGCTGCCGCCAAAGGGGGGCAGGATGTCGAGGACGGTCTTCATGGTGGTCGACTTGCCGCAGCCGTTGGCACCCATGATGCAGGCGAACTCGCCGTCTTCCACCGTGAAGCTCACGCCGTGGACGATCTCTGTCCGCTTGTCGTAGCCGCACTTGAGGTCGGTGACTTTGAGCATGCGCTACCACCCCCTCAGGTTGTGGCGGTAGATGAAGATGAAGAAGGGCACGCCGATGATGCTGGTGAGGATGCCGATGGGTATCTCGGTGGCAAACATCAGGCGCGAGAAGTTGTCCACGACGAGCAGGAAGGCGCTGCCGATGACCATGGAGGTGGGCAGCAGCACGCGGTAGTTGGGGCCCACGATGGCGCGCGCCAGGTGCGGCACCACGAGTCCCACGTAGCCGATGATGCCGCAGATGGACACCGAGCACGCCGTTATCATCGTGGCCGCCACGATGACCCACAGGCGCGTGGAGGCGGTGTTGATGCCCAGCGTGCGGGCCTCCTCCTCGCCGAAGGAGAGCACGTTGAGGCGCCAGCGCATGGCGAGCAGGATGGCGAAGCCTACCAGCATGGGGAAGATGACCAGCAGGAAGTCGCCCAGCGTGATGTTGGCGAAGGTGCCCATGAGCCAGAAGGTGATCTGGGGGAGCTTGTCGTCTGCGTCTGCCACCAGCTTGACGATGGAGGTGCCGCTCTGGAAGAGCGTGGACACCAGGATGCCGCCCAGCACCAGGCCCAGCAGCGCGTCGCTCTTGACGATGCGCGTGAGCCACACCGCCAGGCCCACCGCCATGAGCGAGAACACGAAGGCCATGAGCTGGGTGCCCAGGTTGGTGAAGTTGAGCAGGATGGCGATGCAGGCACCCAGGCTGGCGCCGGCGGAGGCGCCCAGCAGGTCCGGGCTGACCAGCGGGTTCTTGAACATGCCCTGGTAGGACGCGCCGGCAACGGAGAGCGCCGCGCCCACCAGCACCACGCACAGCACGCGCGGGATGCGGATCTGGAAGATGGCGGTGATGAGGTTCTTGTCCCA
>JBJEHM010000018.1:0-5464 GCA_051876075.1 Coriobacteriales bacterium | reverse complement strand
CAGGCCCCTCCGAGGGCGGCATGAAGCTCGAATGCCCTGCTAGCGGCTCCGGCCTCCAGTCACGGCGCGTCTAGGCCGCTCCTTCCGGCCGTCACCACTATCAGGGCCTCTCAGGCCCCTCCGAGGGCGGCATGAAGCTCGAATGCCCTGCTAGCGGCTCCGGCCTACACAATTTGAAACTCGTGTCTGCTCTGCTTTGGGGCTGCGCGTACAATGGCGTGGACTACCTTCGAGAGAGAGGACTCGTCGTGACAGCCAGTCCCGCCGAAATCCAGGCGCGCGCGACCAACATGCGCGTCAACATCATCAAGATGCTGCATGAAGCAGGCAGCGGCCATCCCGGCGGCAGCCTTTCCGCGGCAGACATCGTCGCCACCCTCTACTTTGGCGGCGTCATGAACGTCAACCCCGAGGACCCGGCAGACCCTGCCAGGGACCGCTTCATCCTCTGCAAGGGCCATGCTGCGCCGGTCCTCTATGCCGCGTTAGCAGAGCTCGGCTACATCCCCGATGAAGAGCTCATGACCCTGCGCAAGCTCCACAGCCGCCTGCAGGGACATCCGGACAGCAAGAAGCTCCCCGGTGTCGAGGTCTGCACCGGCTCTCTGGGCCAGGGCCTCTCCATCGCCGCCGGGCTCGCCCTCGGCCTGCGTCTCAATGCGGACCAGGAGGCTCCCCAGCGCGTCTTCGCCTTGATGGGCGACGGAGAAATCGAAGAGGGACAGGTCTGGGAGGCAGCGATGTTTGCCGCCCATTACGGCCTGGACAACCTCATTGCCGTGGTCGATAACAACAACCTGCAGATCGACGGCGATGTGCGCCAGGTCGTGGGCCTGAGCGCTATCCCGGACAAGTTCCGTGCGTTTGGCTGGGAGGTCATCGAGGTCGACGGCCATGACGTCCCCGCCCTCCTCCAGGCATTCAAAACCGCACAGGGCGTTGAGGGCAAGCCTGTCTGCCTCGTGGCCTCCACGGTCAAGGGCAAGGGCGTCAGCTTCATGGAAAACCAGGCGGGCTGGCATGGAAAGGCACCCAACGCCGAGCAAGCCCAGCAGGCAATCGCAGAGCTGAAGGGAGAGTAATCCATGGCAGCAGAAGCAACCCGCGCCGGTTACGGTGAGACTCTGGTCGAGCTTGTCCAGGAGGGCGTCGACGTTATGGCGGTCGAGGCCGACCTCTCTGGCTCCACCACCACCAGCAAGCTGGGTAAGGCATTCCCCGAGCGTCTTGTCAACGTCGGCATCGCCGAGCAGAACATGATCGACGTCGCCGCGGGCCTGGCGCTTGCGGGAAAGACCGTCTTCACCGGCTCGTTTGCCGCCTTTGGCACCGGCCGCTGCTACGACCAGATCCGCAACACCGTCTGCTACGGCGAGCTCGACGTGAAGGTGGCTCCCACCCATGCCGGTGTTACCGTCGGCCCTGACGGCGGCTCCCACCAAATGCTCGAGGACGTGAGCCTCATGAGGGGACTGCCCGGCATGAGGGTCCTCGTCCCGGCAGACTACGCCGCTGCCAAGCAGGCCATCCGCATTGCAGCCCAGACCCCCGGCCCCTTCTATGTCCGTCTTGGCCGCGCCAAGGTTCCGCAGGTCTACGAGGAGGGCTTCAAGCTCGAGCTCGGGCGCGCGTACGTCCTGCGCGAAGGCTCGGACGTGACTCTCGTGGCAAACGGCGTCGAGGTGGCCCAGGCGCTTAGGGCAGCAGAGCTGCTGTCTGAGCAGGGCATCTCTGCGGAGGTCGTCGACGCATTCAGCGTGAAGCCCTTCGACAAGGAGACCCTGCTTGCCAGTGTCCGAAAGACCGGCTGCGTGGTTACCTGTGAAGAGCACTCCACTGTGGGCGGCCTGGGCTCTGCCGTCGCAGACATCATCGGCGAGAACTGCCCCGTTCCCCTGGAGCGCGTGGGGGTGCGCGATATGTTCGGCACCTCCGGAGAACCCGACGAGCTGCTCGCAGAGTACGGCCTGGATGCCGCTGGTATCGTCGAGAAGGCGAAGAAGGCGGTTTCGAGGAAGTAACTCGGGGGCAAAATAACGGCGCAGAAGGAAAAAACCCCGCAGGGGACGGGAGCATGCCGTCCCCTGCGCTATCATCCTGGGACCATGGCAAACATCATCTTCAAACAATTCCTCGAGGACCGTTCGGCGGATATCGAAGCGCATCTGCGCACGTACTTCCATGAGGGCTCTCACCCAGACATGGACCGCTACCTCTACGGCCCCCTCTCGGCGTATTCGGAAAACGGCGGCAAGCGCCACCGTCCGCTGATCACCATGCTCGCCTGCAAGGCGGTGGGCGGCGATGAGGAGCGCGCTCTGCGCTCTGGTGCGGCAATCGAGCACTTCCACACAGCGGCTCTCATCCACGATGACATCGCCGATGAGTCCCAGCTGCGTCGTGGAGAACCCTGCATGCACATCACCATGGGGGAGGGGCTTGCCATCAACGCGGGTGACCTCGCCCTCTCGCTCGTCACGGGTACCGTCCTCGATGACGACTGCCTTGAGGACGACGTCAAGATCAGGGTCCTCAAGGAGCTGGTGAACATGACCACCCGCACCATCGAGGGCCAGGCCATGGACATCGGCTGGGCGCGCGACGGCCGCTTTGACATCACGGTCGAGGATTACCTCTGCATGGCCCAGCACAAGACCGCCTTCTATTCTGGAGCTGTTCCCCTGGCGATCGGTGCCATAGTGGGCGGCGGCACCGAAGAGCAGATCGAGGTCCTGCGCGCATACGGCATGTCCACTGGGCTCGCCTTCCAGCTCCAAGACGACCTGCTCAACCTCGTGGGGGGCAAAGAAGCTGCAACCAAGGACTTCCGTAGCGATATCACCGAGGGAAAGCGCACGATGATCGCTGTGCACGCCCTGTCGCACACCGAAGGTCCCCAGCACGAGGAACTCCTCACCCTGCTGTCTTCTAAGGAGACGGACCCAAAGCGCTTGGAGCGCGCAGTAGAGATCATGCAGGATGCAGGCTCGATCGACTACGTGCGCGATTATGCCGTGAGCCTTGCACACCAGGGGCAGGGCGAGCTCAAGCGAGTCCTGCCCCCGAGCATCTCCCGCCAGCTCCTCATATCGATGGGCGAGTTCTTTGTCAGCCGTTTGAATTAGGCGGCCCTCATGAAGACTATCCAGCGCAACAGCAAGGGCCCTGCTGTCGAAGACGTGCAGAAGCGTCTCCGCGTGCTCGGCTACAGCCTCAATGTTGACGGCGTCTACCTCGATCGCACGCAGATGGCGGTGAGCGAGTTCAGGCGCCGCGAGGGGCTTCCTGCCGGCGACTTTGTTGACGAGGCCGCGTGGACGGCTCTGGTCGACGCAACCTTCATGCTCGGCGACCGCATGCTCTACCTGCGCATGCCCTACTTCCACGGCAGGGATGTGAAGTGCCTCCAAGACATCCTCAACGCGCTCGGCTTCATCGTTGGCAAGGCAGACGGGATCTTCGGCGCCCATACCGAGCACGCGCTGAGAGATTTCCAGGCGAGCATCGGCTTGGTTGACGACGGCGTCGCCGGCGCCACGACCTTTGACGCTATCCAGAGACTGCGACATGCCTGGGAGGGAAAGAGCGCGGTTGCCCCCGCAGAGGCAGAGACGCACATGGGCTTTGCGCGTGCGGCGAGCGTTCTTGAAGACGTTGAGATCGTCTTCTTCGGCATGGACGAGCTTGGGCGCGAGGTGGCGCGCCGCGCTGCAAACCTCGCCCAGGCCTCTGCGCCGTTTTCCGGCATCACCAGCGCGGACCGCCTCAGTGTGACCCCTTCTGCGGAGACCCTCATGGTGGGACTTGGCGCAAAGGGAAGCCTCCCCACCAAAGACAGCCACGTGCTTGCCTTTGGCGAGGACTACTCGTTTGCCACGCGTGTCGAGACCGCGGTTGAGATGGCAGATCAGAAGCCGCGCCGCATCTTCATCGAGCTCGGCGGCGAGCTGCCCGAGCAGTATCGCGACGCCGACCCGGCCCGCTGGGCGCAGCACCTTGCGGTGGCCATCTTGGATGCGCTCTGCAGCGCGCTTGGTTAGCACGGCGCAAATCCACGGTTTGCCAACAAGGTTTGTGGCGGTTGTGTGCAGGTTTGACGCTGCTTGCTGCAAGGTGTTATTTTCATACGAACGTACGCACTGCTCTGACCTGTTCCGTTCGGAGGTTTTGGATGTCAATGAAGCTTAATCGCAGAGCATTCCTGGGAACAGCCCTCACATTCGGCGCCCTTTGCGCGGCAAGCCCCAGCACGGCTGTGGGCATCACGGCTGCGCAGAAGAAGCAGGAGGTTCAGGCGATCAAGGCCAAGCTCGATGCCATGCTCGACGAGCTCGACCAAGCTGTCGACCAGTACAACGCCGCTCAAGACGCATACGAGAAGGCAACGAACAAGGTCGAGGCCGCCCGCAAGCAGATCAAAGAGGCCCAGAACAAGATCGACACCCTCCAAGGCCATCTTGCGACCCGAGCCACGTCCATGTACCGCAACGGCTCCATGTCGTATCTCGACGTGCTGCTCGGCGTGGGCTCGTTCGACGATTTTGCAACCGTCTGGGACACCCTCAACACCCTCAACGAAGACGACGCCGACCTCGTCACCGAGACAAAGCAGGCCAAGGCCAAGCTCGAGGCCGCTAAGAAGGAGCTCGACGACCAGCAGGCAGAGGCGGCCAACCAGCTTGCAACCGCCAAGTCCTACCACAAGAACATCGAGGCGATGACCAGCAAGTATGAATCCGAGTACAACAGCCTCTCCTCCGAGTACCGCAAGCTCCTGCGCGAAGAGGAGGAGGCCGAGCGCCGCCGTCAGCAGGAGGCCGCGAACGCCTACACGCCCAGCACCGGCGGCGGTGGTTCTGGTGGAAGCTCGGGTGGCGGCTCCAACGGGGGCAACTCCGGTGGGGGATCCAGCATTCCCACCAACGGCAGCGTCGTCGACTATGCACGCTCCCGCATCGGCTGCCCCTATGTCTGGGGTGCCGAAGGCCCCAACTCCTTCGATTGCTCCGGCCTCACCAAGTGGTGCTATGCCCAGATCGGCATCGGGATGTCGCATTACACAGAGAGCCAGTATGCAGAGGCAAAGGCCCGCATGAGCGTCAACTCCGCTGCGGCGGGAGACATCCTCTACCGTCCCGGCCACGTCGGCATCTACTCCGGTGGCAATTCCTACATTCACTCGCCGCATACAGGCGCCTATGTATGCGAAGTTAGCGGCATTGGCAGTTTCTCGGCGGCTCTGAGGTTCTAGTCTGCTAGAATCTCTCTTCGCGTCATCGGGATGTGGCTCAGCTTGGTAGAGCGCTCGCTTCGGGAGTGAGAGGTCGCAGGTTCGAATCCTGTCATCCCGACCACCGCAAAAAAACGGCACCCGCAAGGGTGCCTTTTTTGTGGTGGTCGGGATGACGCGTGTTGAGATTTTTTGAAAATGTCACCCCCTCTCCCCAGCGGGGGGATTGCCCCT
>JBJEHM010000017.1:0-5570 GCA_051876075.1 Coriobacteriales bacterium | reverse complement strand
TCTGGTCTTTGGGAACAAGGAGGGGATCGCCCGTTTCCGCGCTCGGGATGACGGACGGGACTCTTCATTCAGATCCAACTGCGCCACGGTGATGCGAGGGAGTGAATCGTGGAGATGAAGAGGCTCGGCTTCATGCAGCTCGCCATCGTGGTGGGCTACTGCCTGTACTACGGCTATTACCTGGTGGCCTTCTTCGGGGCCTTCATCACGCTGCCCGGCGGCGTGGGCTTTGTGGAGGCGCACCTGGGCCAGGTGGTGTTCTTCTTTGGGAGCATCGCGGGCACCCAGGGGCTGCTGCTGTGGTACCGGCACCGCAACAGCGTGGCGCTGGGGCACACCCGCTTCTTCTTCCTGGCAAGCCTCATCCCCGGCTCTATCTCGCCTGCCCTCATGGTGCTCGACGCCCTGGCGGTGCCCATGCCGCTGCCTGCGGCGTATTGCGGCCTGCTGCTTGCAGGCGTGTCGATTGCCATGGGCTTCATGCTCTGGGATGACTTCACGGTGCATGGGGGCTTGTGCCACAACCAGTTTGCGCATGCGGTGGTCTTCTGCATAGGCGGCGTGCTCTTCCTTGCCTGCATGGCGTTTCTGCCCAAGCTGGCGCTGGGCGTGGTCTGCGAGCTCATGCTGCTGTGCAGCATGCTGCTGGTGATGTTCATCACCCCGCGCCGCCGCCCCCTGCCAGACAAGGAGGCGGCACCTGCTGCGGAGTTCTTCAAGGGGAGCTTTCACCTGGACGTTGTGAGTGCCGTGCTCAACGCCGCCTTTGGCTTTGCCTTCATCATGCTCTACCGGCACGGCGGTATGGCGGTGCTGGCGGCCTGCGGGGCGGCGATCCTCATGGATGCCGCTGTCTCTGCGCTCATGGGCAACCGGCGCATGCTGCTCTACCCCGGGGCCCTGCGGCTCTTTGCAGCCGCGGTGTCATGTTCGCTGCTCCTGAGCCTGGCACCGGGGCAGGGGGTGCAGGTGCTGGCGATGGGCGCCGTGGTGGTGTGCTGGTTCCTCTTCCGCACCATTCACAGCGGCTGCCTGGCCGCGCTGGCGGCAAGCAACGGCTTTTCTGTGCTCTACACCTCCACGCGCGGAAAGCTGGCGGCCAACCTGGGCTTTGCCGGCGGCCTGCTGCTGGGCACCTTGGCAGTGTTCTTGGCAACGCCCGCCGCACTGCTCTACCTCACCTTGGTCGTCGTGGCCGCCTTCATCCTGGCCTCGCTCTTCTTCCTGCCCTTCAACGAGGAGCTGGCCACACCGGGCTACCGCTCCATCGCCTTTGCCGTGCCTCCAGCCGGTGCCAGCACGGAAAGCTCGCTCGAAGAGCGCTGCGCCAAGCTCGCCAAGCGCTACAAGCTCTCCCCGCGCGAAACCGAGGTCCTGGGCTACGCAGCCCAGGGGCGCAACGCCAAGGCTATAGCGGACAAGCTCTACATCAGCGAAAGCACCACCAAGACCCACCTCTCCAACCTCTACCGCAAAGCCGGCGTCCACTCCCAGCAAGAGCTCCTCGCCCTCCTGGACCAAATCTAGCGTCCCTTCCGCTGTTTGGCCAAGCGGAATCCTCCCGTCACACCGGCCGCGCAACAGCGGCGCCCCCTGTCACCCCGGGTGCTCAACTACAGTGCCCCCTCACGTCATCCCAGCGCAGTGGCCGCCAGGCACGGAGACCAAGGAGCTCGAGCGGAGTCGCGAGAGCCCGGCACGCGTGCAGCGTTTTCCCAGCTCAGGGCATGGTACGCAGCGTATGAGCCCTGGCCCCACGGTTCTAAAACTGCAAATGGAACGCCTGGACCCAGGCAGCGCAGGCACGTGCGCCCTATGTTGGAGCCACCGACCGCCGGCAGGTGCCAGAGGGCTTTCAGAAAGGAGGCGCAGCCACCCCCAGGACCTGCCTCGGTGAGAGAGCTTTAGAGGGAACGCACCAAGAGAGGGAGAGTGATTCCATATGACTCTGAGAATTGACATTCCCCACGACAGCGACGAATCGAAGGGCATGCGCCCCACCTTCTTCAACGAGCCCCCGGTGATGTACACCGGCGGCGACCTCCCGTACCAGTGGGAGGAAGACGGCATGGTCTGTACCCGATCCGCCGCCTGGTCTGCCCCGGGATGCCACGACGGCTGCGGCGTCATCGTCTACACAGACAAGGAGACGGGCAAGTTCATCAAGGTGGAAGGCGACGAGGAGAACCCCTACTACCAGGGCCGCCTGTGCATGCGCTGCCTGGACGTGGCCGAGGCGCTCTACCACCCGGACCGCCTGCTCTACCCCATGAAGCGCGACCCCAAGTACCGCGGCAAGGCGGACAAGTGGGAGCGCATCACCTGGGATGAGGCCTACGACATGATCGACGAGAAGTTCACCAAGATCCGCGACGAGTATGGCGGAAAGTCGATCATCTTCGCGTCTGGCACCGGCCGTGTGACCCCGCCCATCAACGCCCGCCTGGGCTACGCGCTGGGCTCCATCCAGTACTCGTATTTCCATTCCGGCAACGCCTGCTATGTGCCCCGCGTGGCCGCCGCCAACACCATCCAGGGCTGCTACACCTGCCCGGACTTCTCCATGCAGTTCCCGGACCGCTATGACAACCCGGAGTGGGTGGCCCCCAAGAACATCTTCGTCTGGGGCAACAACCCGCTCATTGCCAACGCAGACGGCAACCTGGGCCACTGGGTCGTCGACTGCATGAAGCGCGGCTCCAAGCTCATCGTGGTCGACCCGCGCCTGACCTGGCTTGCCGCCAAGGCAGACCTCTGGCTGCAGATCCGCCCCGGCACGGACTCCATGCTGGCCCTGGCCATGGGCAAGTACATCATGGAGAACGACCTCTACGATCACGAGTTCGTCGACAAGTGGTGCTACGGCTTTGAGGAGTACAAGGAGGCCTGCGAGCCCTACAACCTGGAGTGGGCATCCGAGGTCACCTGGCTGGACAAGGAAGACATCGTCGCCGCTGCCAAGTACATGGCAGAAAAGCCCACGGCCGTGCAGTGGGGCCTGGCCATCGACATGAACCTGCAGTGCGTCACCGCGTCTCAGGCGCTGTGCAACCTGTGGTGCATCACCGGCCAGATCGACATCCCCGGCGGCATGATCACCGTTCACGACCCGTACAACACCGAAGTCTGGCTCCCGCCAGATCCCCGCGAGGTCTTCACCCCCATCCAGGAGAAGGAGCGCATCGGCTCCAACTACGAGATGATCACCAACTCCGGCATGGTCCAGTGCCAGGCGGACTCCATGATCGACCAGCTGGTCACCGGCCGCCCATTCAAGATCCGCGCCGCGTGGATCCAGTCCACCAACCCGCTGGCCTGCTGCGCCCAGGACCCGGAGCCCCGCGTTGAGAAGGGCCTCAAGAACTGCGAGTTCGTCGTGGGCGTCGACTGCTTCATGACCCCGACGCTCATGGCCAACTGCGACGTGGTCCTGCCGCTGTGCTTCTACCCGGAGCGCGAGGGCCTGCGCTCTGTGTGGTACTACATCCAGAACACCAACAAGGCCTGCGAGCCCATGGGAGAATCCAAGGACGACTTCCAGATCAACTGGGAGCTGGGCCGCCGCTGGAACAAGGACCTCTGGCCGGGCGAGACCCTGGAGGAGTACTTCTCCTACCTCATCGAGGAAGCCGGCATCACCTACGACCAGAGCCGCAAGCTCAACTGGATCTACCCCGAGTTCCACTACCGCAAGTTCGAGAAGGGCGAGCAGCGCCCGGACGGCCAGCTGGGCTTCAACACCCCCACGGGCCGCATCGAGCTGTGGTCCACGCTGCTGGCGGCCTGGGGACAAAAGCCGCTGCCGTACTTTGCCGAGCCGCCCATGAGCCCCTATAGCCAGCCGGAGCTCTACAAGGAGTACCCGCTGGTGCTCACCACCGGCGCCCGCCACTACGAGTCGTTCCACTCTGAGCACCGCCAGATGAGCCGCCTGCGCTCCAGGCTGCCGCAGCCGCAGTTCGAGATCCACCCGGACAAGGCACGCGAGCTGGGCATCGAGGACGGCGACTGGTGCTGGATCGAGAGCCCCATCGGCCGCTGCCGCGAGGTTGCGCGCGTCACGCCCATCGTCGACCCGCGCGTGGTGCAGGCCGACCACGGCTGGTGGTTCCCCGAGGCAGACCCAGAAGACCAGGGCGAGGGCTGCTTTGCCACCTACGCCCGCAACATCAACGTCTGCCTGCCCTCTGAGTGCGGCGACACCGGCTTTGGCAACCAGAGCAAGTGCTACCTGTGCAAGGTCTACAAGTGCACGCCGGAGGAGATCCCCCTGCCACAGCCTGCAGAGCCCAAGGACCGCTTTGCCGAGGGCAGCTTCCGCAACTTCACCCTCGAAGCAGAAATGGAGGCCTAACCATGGCACAGAAGGCTTACGGACTCCTCATCAACTACGAGTACTGCACCGGCTGCGGTACCTGCGAGATGGCCTGCTCTGTGGAGCACGACATCCCCATCGGCCGCTACGGCATCAAGATGGCCACGGTGGGCCCCTGGCAGATCGACAAGAAGAGCTGGCAGCTTGACACCGTGCCCGTCCCCACAGACGAGTGC
The DNA here is from genome assembly GCA_051876075.1 of Coriobacteriales bacterium. Classification (GTDB taxonomy): domain Bacteria; phylum Actinomycetota; class Coriobacteriia; order Coriobacteriales; family QAMH01; genus W2P13-069. The sequence continues at coordinate 1,019 of JBJEHM010000017.1, read as the reverse complement.
GACCTGTGCGCCAAGCGCCTTGAGAAGGGCAAGAAGCCCACGTGCGTCAAGCACTGCCAGTCGCTGTGCATGGAGTACGGCCCGGTAGACGAGCTGGCGGAAAAGCTGGCAACCGCTACCACTAAGCATGTCCTCTTCGTGCCCAAGGCAGGCACGGCAGAGTAGGAGGGTTCGCGCCCTTCTTGACAGTGGGTGGGGCTCTTGGCTGAGCAAGAGCCCCCGCCTGCATCACGAGGGGCGATGAGTGTGAGGAAGGGAGGCGGAGGCCATGTGCGGCGGATACACCCGCGTGTGCGTGCGCTGCGGCCTGTGCGGCAAAGTAGAGCCTCGCCCCCTCAACGACCTTGGGAGCTGCCCCGTGTGCGGGCAGCCCAATGGAGAGGATGCAGAGCACTGCAGCGCCTGCGGGGCGCGCATACCGCGGCCCCCAGGAACACAGCAGGGCGCACACCGCAGCAAGCACTGCGCGGTGGCTGCGCGCGCAACGCAAGAGTCAGAAAGCAGGAGGGAGCACGCATGATCAGCAAGGAAGAGATCAAGCCGGTGGAGGTCGAGCCGTCCATTCCGGCAGAGGATGCGGTGGCCCCGCAGAACTCCCTCAAGCGCAAGAAGCCAGAAGGGGAGGGCGCGGTGGAGATCTACTGCACGCGCTGCGGCCAGTCCGCAACAGACGGGCGCTTCACCCCGTACGGCCCCAGCATGGAGTGGTGGTACACCATCACCGGCACCCTGGACGAAATCCAATGGGTCTACCAGACAGACAAGAACTACTGGGCAAAGGTCGTCGAGCCCACGGTGCGCTGCGGTTGCGGCACCGGGCGCGCGTGCGACCCCATGCTCTGGTCTGTGAGGCAGGTCCCCGCGCAGTAGCTCGCAGCGCACTGCATCACCGCCCCTGGCGGGGGCGGTTCCTCGGCACGCTGTATCTGGAGTTATCTAGAGAAGGTGAGACTAATGGAAAAAGACAGCGCTGCTCTCAAGCAGCCACGCCCGTACGCTGAAAGCGACGTCAACCGCTA
>JBJEHM010000016.1:0-5613 GCA_051876075.1 Coriobacteriales bacterium | reverse complement strand
GATGGCCCAGGGGATGTTGCACCGGTGCTCCTCGCGCATCTTCTCTTGCTGGGGCCAGGCCATGAGGTTGCAGTCGACCACAAAGTTCTTGATCAGGCGGTCGCGTACCAGCGGGTTGAGCTCGAGCACCTTCATGATGAGCTGGTACCAGTTGTTCTGCGTGTCGATGGCAGTGCGGAAGGCCTTGCGCTGGGAGGGGAAGAGGTCGGCCGGCGCCACCTTGTCGAGCATGTCCATGATCTTGGTGACGTTGCCCTCGGGGTCCTCGAGGAGGTAGTCCATGGTCTTCATGAGCGCCGCGCGCTTGATCTGGTCGCTTGCCTTCATTTCTGTCACCTCATCCGTAGCTTAGTGTACAATGCGAATAACTCTACAATGTCTATTATTAGTACACTGGGGTTGAAAGCAATGGCCAATGGCACTGTGCCCGTGCACTAGGGAACAGGTTGAGGAAAAGTGGGGCGCACGTGACAGCCGTTGGAATAGGGGGAAGGAGCAGAGATGTCCGAACAAAAGCTCGACCGCAGGCAGAGGCGCAGCCGCGCTGCCATACGCGAGGCCTTCACGGAGCTCCTGCAGGAGAAGGACCTTTCGCAGATAACGGTGACAGAGATCGCGCGGCGCGCAGACCGCGACCGCAAAACCTTCTACCTGCACTACGGCTCCATCGACGACCTCATCGACGAGCTGCTGCAGGAGGAGTGCGAGCTGACCGCGACTCAGCTCGAGGAGGTGCTCAAGCACAGCGAGAACGGTCTGGACGTGGGGGAGATATACCGGACCATGGGCGCCACGATACTCTCGGAATTCAACCGCCGCAGCGGCATCATCAAGCACGTCGACACGACGCAGCTCATGGCGCGCATCCGCCCCATACTCACCAGGCAGTTCGCGGAAAACGACATCCTGGGGCTTTCGCAAGCGCTGGGGCCGCACCTGGAGCTCTTCGTGGCGTACTTCACCGCAGGGCTGCTCAACCTCTTCAAGCAGTGGATGGAGCTCGAGTCCGAGCTACCCCTGGAGAAGCTCTCGGAGCTCACCTTGGCCACGATCACAGGCGGCGTAACCTCGCTCATCAAGGCGGCAGGCGATATGAAGCTCAATTAAAGATCAGCCGGTCAATCGCGTAACCGAACAAACGTACGATACGGGTTTGGACGCTACAATTACTTCCCATAACATATATTATCAGATTAGCTTCTGCGGATTCGCGCGTAGGAGGGACTTGTGAGTTTGGACATGGAAGAGCTGCGGAGAGGCTGTCAGTGGGCTTCAGTAGCTGTGCTCTGGCTTAGATGCCTGATGAGCCAAAGCCGGTGTCTGAGCGCTCTGAGCTTTCCAGCTCGTCTACAAGTACCAGCTGCACTGCCGGCACCTCTTGAATGACGAGCTGTGCGATGCGGTCCCCGCGTTTGATGTTGATTGCCTGGGTTGTGTCTGTGTTGAGCGCGATGATGCGGATCTCTCCACGATAACCGCTGTCTATGAGCCCCGGCGTGTTGACGATGGTCATGCCGTGCTTGACGGCCAAGCCGCTGCGCGGCTGCACAAAGCCCGCATAGCCCTCTGGTATGGCGAGCGCAATGCCTGTACCTATGAGTGCGCGCTCGCCGGGCAGTATGACAACGTCTTCAGTAGCGCGCAGGTCAAGGCCCGCGTCCCCCTTCTTTGCATACGCCGGTGGCTGCAACTCGCTATCGAGAAGCTTGATGGGAACGCTGATCTGATGCACTACTCTCTCCTATCGAATAAATGTTTCTAAACGGCTATTCCTCAGAGAGCTTGTTGAGCTCTGTGTTGAACTCCGAGAGGTCCTTGAAATCCTTGTACACAGAGGCAAAGCGAATATAGGCAACCTTGTCCAGGTCCTTGAGGTGGATGAGCACCTGATTGCCCAGCGCATACGAGGGCACGTCTCCCTTGAAGTGCTCTCTGAGCTCATGTTCGACTTCGATAACCAGCTGCTCGAGCTTGGCAAGGGGGATGTTGCGTTTGACAGTGGCTGTGAGCAGGCTCCTCAAGAGCTTTGCAGAATCGAAGGGCTCTATGCTGCCGTCTTTCTTCTGGATCATGAGGGGAGATTCTTCACGGCGCTCATAGGTAGTGAAACGCGCACCGCATGCGAGGCATTCTCTGCGCCGGCGAATGCTCGCGCCGTCTTCTGAAGAGCGGGAGTCGACGACTTTTGAGTCCAGACACGCACACTTGGGGCAGCGCATATTGACCACCTTTCGCTCGAGTTGCACAGAAGAAGTCTAGCAAAAGGTGGTGCTGTGCTGAGTTGCGCCCTAGAGAGCGGTTACCAGAACCAGGCCGGCGATCATGAGGAGTAGCGAGCAGGCGTACACGAGAGCCAGCTTGAGAGGGCTGCAAGAGACGCTTTGGCTGAAGGGAACGAATGTGTAGCAGCGATCGTCGTCAAAGAGCAGCTTGCTGAGATTATGACGCGCGGGCCTGACCGTACGTGTGGGGCCCTCAGTTGTTGGCGCCTTGAAGTCGATATAGCTGACTGCAGCGGGCTGCTGGCTCTTGAGAGCTGCGGTGCCGTCTGTGTGGATGTGCGTCATGATGACTCCCCTTTCTGCCTGTCTTTGCGTTGGGGCAGTTATACGATGCCGCTGTGACGCAGTAACATGCAGGAACAACTGTTCGATACCGCTATAGTACACGAACTTGCGTTCGATTCAAGAGAAATCGCGAACATTTGTTTGAAATCGGGCGCGGCATGCCGTACAATCGTTCACAACTTAGAGATTGGAGGCACCACCATGGCGTATGAAGACCTTAACGCGCGTCAGAAGCAGATCCTCGAGTACATTCGCGTTTGCATTGACGAGCGCCATCTGCCCCCTAGCGTGAGGGAAATCGGAGAAGAGATCGGTCTCTCCTCCCCTTCCTCGGTACACGTGCACCTCAAAGCACTTGAGGACAAGGGCTATATCGTCCGCCAGGGCTCCAAGTCGCGTTCGATGAGCATCACAGAGAAGGGTGGCGCTGCCGCCCCTGCAGAGCGCAGCTCTCGCAACGAAGACTCTCGCGACTTCGCCACCTTGCCGCTGGTGGGCCGCGTTGCAGCCGGCACGCCCATCCTCGCGGAGCAGAACATCGAAGAGCAGATCAAGCTGCCCATCGCCTTGGTGGGAGACAGGAACTCCTTCCTCCTCACCGTCAAGGGTGACTCCATGATAGAAGCGGGCATCTTCGACGGAGACATCGTCATCGTCAGGGAGAGCTCTTCTGCAAAGAACGGAGACATAGTCGTCGCCCTCATCGACGACGGCGCAACGGTTAAGACCTTCTACCAGGAGCGCGACTGCATTCGCCTCCAGCCGCAGAACCCCGCGCTAGAGCCCATCTACACGCGGGACGCCGTGATCATGGGCATCGTTACCGGGCTGTTCAGGTCGCTCTAGCCGCTTGGGCAGACAGCTCAGACTCCCTCGAAGTCGAAGGCGGGGATGAAGGACTCGCTTGCAGCCTCGCCTTCCTGGCAGAAGGAGTTCTCCAGCCCGAGGTCGAGCGCATAGTCAACGAGCGCGTCGTAATCGCTTGGGTCGATGCTCGCCGCAAGCTCGGGATAGTCGTTCTCGCAGCCGGGCATAGCTGTGTACTGGCTCATGAGGCTCACGCAGAGCTCGCGCGCATAGGGCTTGCCGGCAAGTATGCGCATAACGCCAAAGGAGTCGAGCAGTCCGCCGGGCAAGAGCAAGTGGCGGACAACAACGCCCTTCTCAAGCAGCCCGGTTCTCGGGTTCTCCCTGTAAGGGCCTGTTTGGCGGTACATCTCGTCGAGTGCCTTGCTGGCCACCTGGGGGTAGTCTGGAGCCCTGGAGTAGCGCTGGGCGCGTTCAGAGGACGAGTACTTGAAGTCCGTGAGGTAGATGTCAACCCAGCCCTCAAAGCACTTGAGGGCATCGGGGGATTCGTACCCGCTGCAGTTGCACACAATCGGCAGCTCGAGGCCCTGTGAGCGTGCCAAGGAGAGGGCCTCGACGACCTGCGGGGCAAAGTGGCTCGGGGTGACGAGGTTGATGTTGTGGGCGCCTCTCCCCTGCTGCTCTAAGAAGATCTGCGCAAGGCGCTCCACCGCTACCTCCTTGGCAACGCTGCCGTTTGAGATCTCTTGGTTCTGGCAGTAGACGCAGTGAAGGCTGCAGCCGCTGAAGAAGACCGTCCCGCTGCCCTGGCTCCCGCTGATGGGCGGTTCCTCCCACATGTGCAGGGCGGCACGCGCTAGCTTCACCGTGGCATCTTGGGTGCAGTAGCCAGCCGCTCCTGCAAGACGGTTGACCTTGCAGGAGCGGGGGCAGAGCGTGCAACTTTCAAGCACGGAGGACGTCTCTATCCCTCCAGCTTGCTTGTGACAATCTGGCTGATGACCTTGGGGTTGCCACCAGCAGCGGCCTTCATCATCTGGCCCATGAAGAAGCCCTGCAGGCCCTTCTTGCCGGCACGATAGGCCTCGACCTTGTCCATGTTGGCGGCCATGAGCTCGTCCATCGCAGCCTCGATGGCAGCGGTGTCGGTCGTTTGCTTCATGTTATGGGACGCAACGTAGTCCTCGGGGTCGGCACCCTCGTCCAAGACAGCTGACAAGACCTCCTTGCCCTGCTTGGAGCTGATGGAGTCGTCTGCCAGGAGCTTTGCCAGGGAGGCAACGGCGGCAGGGGTTGCCTTGGTCTGCTCGAGGGTGCAGGCGCGCTCCTTGAGATAGGCGCTGATGTCGTTGAGAATGAGGTTGGCCACCTTCTTTGCCTGGGACTCGGCCAAGCCCTGGGCTGCCTCTTCGAAGAAGGAGGCGAAGTCCACGTCTCCGGCGATGTCTGCTGCATCGGACTTGGGAAGACCCCAGCTGGCGATGAAGCGATCACGCTTGGCATCAGGCAGCTCGGGGAGCTTTGCGCGCACTCCCTCGATCCACTCGTCGGTAAGGTCGTAGGGGGCGAGGTCGGGGTCGGGGAACATGCGGTAGTCGTCTGCGGTCTCTTTGACGCGCATGACGATGGTACGCTTGGCACCAGGCTCCCAGTGCCTGGTCTCCTGGCGGATGGTCCCGCCGTTTTCCAGAACCTCTGCCTGGCGGCGGATCTCGTAGGCCAAGCCGTCGTGGAGGTTCTTGAAGGAGTTCATGTTCTTGAGCTCTGTCTTGGTGCCGAACTCCGTGCTGCCCCTGCGGCGCAGCGAGACATTGCCGTCGCAACGCATGGAGCCCTCTTCCATGGAGCAGTCGGAGATCCCGATTGCCAGGTAGATCTGGCGCAGCTTCTGCATGAAGAGGCGCGCTTCTTCCGGGGTGCGCAGCTCCGGCTCTGTCACCAGCTCGATGAGCGGGGTTCCGGCGCGGTTGTAGTCGACCAGGGAGTTGGTGGCGCCGTCGATGCGGCCTTCTGCACCGCCGATGTGCACCATCTTGCCAGCGTCCTCCTCCATGTGGATGCGCGTGATCCCAATGCGCGTGGTGTAGGAGCCGTCTTGCGCCTTCTCGACGTCGACGCGCTCCTTGGCTGCGTTGCCGCTCACCTCAAGGTCGAGGTAGCCGCGCATGCAGAAGGCCTTGGGGCCCTGCGTGGTCTGGAAGTTCTTCGCCATGTCCGGGTAGAAGTAGCCCTTGCG
>JBJEHM010000015.1:0-5634 GCA_051876075.1 Coriobacteriales bacterium | reverse complement strand
AGGGGCCGTCCCCTGCGGCGGGGCTTTCTGCAAGTGTTCCCCTCGCAGCTTAAAATATTTGTTCGTACTCAGCTTTTTTGGAAACATCCATGAAATGAACGGCTGAGATACTCGCTTAATTCAGTGGAAACCTATAATGGCCGCATCTGAAAACCCAGGAGGATTGGACTATGGACATGGATGCTGCAAACAAGGACTACGTCTTCAAGACCATCAAGCAACGCAACATTCACTTTATCAGGCTGTGGTTCACAGACGCCCTTGGGCAGATGAAGTCCTTTGCCATCACCCCCAGCGAGCTGCCGGCGGCCTTTGACGAGGGCATGGGCTTTGACGGCGGCTGCATCGAGGGCTTTCGCTTTGGGGGAGAAGCCGACATGCTCGCCTTCCCAGACGCCTGCACCTTCCAGACCCTGCCCTGGCGCCCCAAGGACAACGGCGTGGCACGCATGTTCTGCAACGTGGTGACGCCAGACGGCAAGCCCTTTGACGGCGACCCGCGCTTCATCCTCAACCGCATGCTCCAGCATGCGCAGGACATGGGCTTCTCCATGAACGTGGGCCCCAAGATGGAGTTCTACTACTTCAAGAGCCCAGACGCCCCCGAGCCCATCGACGGCGGCTCGTACTTCGACCTCACCACGCTCGACAACGCCACCGACCTGCGCCGCGATACCATCCTCACGCTTGAGCAGATGGGCATTCCCGTCGAGTACTCGCACCACGAGCTCGGCCCCGGCCAGCAGGAGATACACCTGCGTGCAGACGACGCGATGTCCATGGCAGACGCGATCATGACCTACCGCCTGGTGGTCAAGGAGATCGCCATCAAGCACGGCTACCATGCCAGCTTCATGCCCAAGCCGATGGCTGGCCAGCCGGGCAGCGCCATGCACGTGCACCAGTCGCTCTTCAACTTTGAGGACGAGAACGTCTTCTATGATGCAGACGACCCCAGCGGCCTGGGTCTGAGCGGCCTTGCCAAGAGCTATGTGGCCGGCCTCATCAAGTACGCGCCGGAGTTCAGCCTCATCACCAACCAGTACGTGAACTCCTACAAGCGCCTGCAGCCCGGCATGGGCGCTCCCGCGTACTGCGGCTGGTCCCAGACCGACCGCAGCGCCCTGGTGCGCATCCCGCGCTACAAGCCCGGCAAGGCAGAGAGCACGCGCTTCGAGCTGCGCAGCCCAGACCCGGCTTGCAACCCCTACCTCACCTTCGCCGTCATGCTCGGCGCCGGTCTCAAGGGCGTTGAGGAGGGCCTGGAGCTGGGCCCCGAGCTCAGCGCGGATATGCGCTCGATGAGCCCCGAGGAACGGGAGGCTGCCGGCATCAAGCGGCTCCCGCGCGACTTGGGCGAGGCTGTGGACTGCTTCCGCGGCTCTGAGCTGATGAGGCAGATTCTCGGCGAGCACACCCACAGCTACATCCTCAAAGCCAAGGAAGCCGAGTGGGCTGAGTACTGTGCAACCGTCAGCACCTGGGAGCTCGACCGTTACCTGTCTGTTCTGTAGAAAACGCCGTCTGGGAGGAAACGATCACCATGCATAGGAAGAAAGTGCTCTTTGTCCAAGACGGCATGCAGCCAGTCGAGCGCATTTCCCGCGTTGTGGCGGCACTCGATGCAGACTTCGCGACCTGCTCGTCCAGGGAGATGAGCTCTGCTGCCCAGGACTACGACCTGCTGATCTACCGGGTCCCCACAGCCAGGGTCGACCGCGTGGCAGAGCTCGAGGGCAATGTCATCCAGCCCAGCCAGCTCGCTGTCCTGCTCTTGGTGGAGGAAGACGCCCTCAAGCTCCTGCGCATGCCCTCCCACGTCAACGCAGACTTCGCGCTCGTCAACGCCAGCGACGACGAGCTCACCGTGCGCCTGCGCCACCTGCTGTGGCCCGGTGAGGAGACCTCGTCTGCAGACTTCATCACCGTCGGCTCGATGACCATCAACCTCTCCACCTACCAGGTGCAAGTCGACGGCCAGCCCCTGGACTTCACCTATCTCGAGTATGCCCTGCTCGCCTTTCTCGTGACCCACCCGGGCCATGCCTACAGCCGCGACGCTCTGCTGCGCCGCGTGTGGGGCTTTGAGTACTACGGCGGCAGCCGCACGGTAGACGTGCACGTCCGCCGTGTCCGCGCCAAGCTCGGCACAGAGCTCGCCGCCCACCTCGAAACCGTCCGAGGCGTCGGCTACATGTGGAGTTATTAAGCGCTGGCTTTTGCTCAACCTGTGAGGTTTTTGCTTGGACGAGCCCCGCGAGGGGGAGGCGCCGAGGGGAACACTGCGGAGCAGAGCCCGAACGCAGGCGCCGCGGGAGCGAGGACTGTTTGAGCGAGCGCAGCGAGCGAGTTCCGCAGCTGCGGCGCCGGAGTGAGGGCTCGGGTGCGGAGCACTGTTCCCCTCGGCGCCTCCCCCTCGCGGGGCAGCGAGACCGTTAGTCCCCGAACAGGGCGCCGATGATGTCCTCGAAGGTCTGGGCTGGCGTCCAGGGCTCTGCGTTTGCGGGCCTGCCCACGCTGATCTGGTAGCGCGCGGGCTCTGGCAGGTGGATGCGCAGCAGCTGCGCGGAGTCCTGTGCGGCATCGAGCAGCGTGAGCGGGCTGAACACCGCTCCCAGGCCCTGGCGGCACAGCGCCAGCAGCACGGTCATGCTCTCCGCCTTCACCACGCCCTCCTGCTTGATCCCCGCCTTCTTCATCTCCGTCTGCCCGATGCGCCCTGCGATGTCGTCATCTTCCTCCAGGAGGAAGGGGCACTCCCTCAGCAGCGCCAGGCCCTTGCTCTCTATGCGGCGCACGGCCTCCTGCGCAGGGCAGCCCATGGTCTTCTCCAGCAAGCCGGGGTCGATGGCCACCACCACCTCTTCCTCGAAGAGCGGGCGGGCGATGACCCCCGGGTGGCTGCGGTCGAAGCGCGCCACCACGATGTCGACCTCGCCGCGCTCTGCCATGCGCAGGAGGTCCTCGTTGGTGCCCTCGATGAGCTCCACGCGCACGCCCGGCAACCCCTTGCGGAACTCCGTGATCACGGCGGGCATCATCGACCATGCGCGCATGTTGCCGATTGCCACCTTGAGCACGCCGACGCCGCCGTTAGAGGCCTCGCCAACGCGCCTGACGAGCTCGGTGCGCGCCTGCTCCTGCTCAGTGGCGAAGGCGAGGAACTCCGTGCCTGCGGGTGTGAGGGTGAGCGGGGTGCTGCGCACGATGAGCTTGGCGTCGAGCTCGCGCTCGAGCGAGGCAAGGCGTGCGCTGAGGGTCTGCTGCGAGATGCCCAGCTCCTCTGCGGCGCGCGTGAAGTTGCCCTTCTGCGCAAGTTGGATGAACCAGCTCCACGAGTCGAGTGCCATGTGCCGCTCCCCTTTGACAAATGCGTTTTGTTGCATGTATCTCGAGAGGATATGCATTCTTTGTCAAACGGACGACATTGAAACCGCAGGCGGCAATATATGCGCGGTTACTAGAAACTTTTGTTGCATCACTCATTTTTTTTGTTAAGTTAGCGTTACAGCTTGGGCGAGTACATGGCAAAGGGCTAGTATTCCCAAGTATGCAGCTGCGGCAGAGGCTCTCTCCCGCTGCTGCACTGGAAGCAAGATCCGACCAAGACGAGAGGGAGAGAGAATGAAGCTCAAGAAGTTCCTTGCTGCAGCAGTGGCAACTGCAGCAGCCGCCTGCCTGGCGCTGAGCCTGGCTGGTTGCGGCGGCTCCGGCAACAACAGTGGAAACAGCGGCAGCAACGCCCCCGCATCCGAGAGCCTGCGCTTTGTGACCGGCGGCGAGTCCGGCACCTACTACGCATTCGGCACCGTCCTTGCCAACTACGCTGCCAACAACGAGGGCCTCGACATCACCGCCCTGTCTGGCAACGGCTCCCAGGCCAACGTCCAGGCTCTGCAGGATGGCGACGCCGAGCTGGCCTTCTGCCAGTCCGACGTCTTGGCTTATGCCTATGAGGGCTCCAACCTCTTCGAGGGCGCTGCCTACAGCGACTTCTCCATTGTTGCCGCCCTGTACAACGAGCAGGTCCAGATCGTGACTTGCGATCCCAGCATCAAGACCGTCGCCGACCTCAAGGGCAAGACCGTCTCCATCGGCGCTGCCGGCTCTGGCGTGTACTTCAACGCCCTTGACATCCTGGGCATCTACGACCTCACCGAGGACGACATCGACGCTGTCTACCAGGACTTCGCCGACTCCGCTGACTCCCTGAAGGACGGCAAGATTGACGCCGCCTTCATCGTTGCCGGCGCCCCCACCACTGCCATCACCGACCTCTCCACCTCCAAGACCGCCTACCTGGTCTCCCTGGACGAGGAGCACGTGAACAGCCTGCTGGCCGCCAGCCCCTACTACGCAGCTGACACCATCAAGGCCGGCACCTACAAGGGCCAGGATGCAGACGTCACCACCGTTGCCGTCCAGGCAGTCGTCATCGCCAACGACAGCGTCTCTGAGGATGCCGTCTACAGCTTCCTGAAGTCCGTCTTCGACGGCGCAGAGGCCCAGGCTGACGCCCATGCCAAGTACGCCGAGCTCAGCCTCGAGCGCGCCTCTGGCATCACCTCCGTCCCCTACCATGCAGGTGCTGCCAAGTACTTCGCAGAGCAGGGCATCGAGGTCGCAACCAAGTAAGCGTTCCCAGCTGGCCTAGCTGAGAGCAACACGAAGGGGCCGAGTGGGCATACCGTCTCGGCCCCTTTCGCATTGGGCTTGGGAACGCCTGCACGGGGCTTGCAGGCGTTCCCAAGCCCAAGAGGACAAGGGCTCTGGAGCCCGAGTACAGGGAGGTGCATGTATGGCGCTGTTCAAGAGGAAGCAGGAAGCGGAGCTCGACCCCCAGGCAGCTGATGCTGCAGAGGCAGAGGTCGATGTCGACGAGGTGCTGCGCAAGTACGATGCCGAGTCCAATACCCGCATCTGGGAGGGCGTGCCCAAGGTTGTCGTCACAGCGGTGATGATCGTCTTCTCCGTCTACTGCCTGCTGATGACGCTGCTCTCCGTTGAGCAGGCAGAGGCCCGCCTGGCGCGCTTCCTGGCCTTCGTCATCGTCATCGGCTTCATGGTCTACCCCGCCAGCAAGAAGAACCACAAGGTCAACCACATCCCCTGGTACGACATCGTCTTGATGCTGGCCGGCGCGGGCTCGTTCATGTACTTCGCCCTCAACTGCACGGACATCCTGCTCATGGGTGCGCGCATCGAGACCATCCACGTCGTGCTCGGCGTGGTGGGCATCCTGGTGCTCTTCGAGCTCTGCCGCCGCTGCGTGGGCATACCCATCATCATCGTGGTGGGCTGCCTGCTCATCTACGCCTTCTACTTCCAGTTCTCGCACGGCTCCGACTTCATGGGCGCGCTCACCAAGAACGTGCAGAAGCTCTTCTACACCACGCGCGGCGTGATCGGCACCCCCATCAACGTCTGCTACACCTACATCGTCCTCTTCATCATCTTCGGCGCCTTCCTGGAGCGCACCGGCATCGCCAACTTCTTCATCAGCTTTGCAAACCGCATCGCCGGCTGGTCTTCTGGCGGCGCGGCAAAGGTCTCGGTCATCTCGTCTGCCCTCTGCGGCATGGTCTCCGGCTCCTCTGTGGGCAACACCGTGACCACCGGCTCGGTCACCATCCC
>JBJEHM010000014.1:0-5668 GCA_051876075.1 Coriobacteriales bacterium | reverse complement strand
CAACCCGGGATTTCTCCACTACGGCACTTCGTGCCTCCGGTCGAAATGACGGTCCGGGGCGGCGCTTGCTACCTTGCGGTCGAAATGACATTGAAGGGCGCTCGCAGTCGAGGTCGAATTGACGTGTTGAAGGGCTCATGCCGCTGAGGCCGAAAGACGGCCGGGGCGGCGCATAGCCCTGCCAGTCGATGACGGTCCGGGGGGTGTCTGTGCCCTATCGGTCGATGACGTTTCGGGAGGTGTCTGCAGCCTTCGGTCGAAATGATGCTAGAGGGGATATGTGCCGCGGTGTTTCGACGCATTGATTCGTCATAATGAGCTGACTGCTCTGCATCCATCTCAAGGCCAAAAGGGAGGCCAACTGCTGTGACTATGGAATTCTTCGCAACGTGTTCGAGGGGCTTTGAGAAGGTCTTGGGCGACGAGCTGCGCGCCGCGGGCGTGCACGGCGTGCGCCCCCTCAAGGCCGGCGTCGCCTTCCAGGGCGGGCCGGAGGATCCATACCGCGCGCTGTTGTGGTCGCGCGTGGCCAGCAGGGTCCTGCTCACGCTGGCGCGCATCGACGCGCGCGATGCAGACGCGCTCTACGAAGGCGTCAAGTCCATTCCCTGGGAAGAGCACGTGCCCGCTGGCGGCACCATCGCCATCGACGCGCGCGGAACCAACGGCCGCCTGCGTGACACCCGCTTCACGGCGCTGCGCTCTAAGGACGCCCTCTGCGACCGCCTGCGCGAGCTGCGCGGCGAGCGCCCGGACGTGGACACCGCCAACCCCAGCGTGCGCATCAACATCGGCATCCACGACAACAAGGCAACGGTGAGCCTGGACCTGGCGGGAGCCAGCTTGGACCGCCGCGGCTATGCCAGCGCCGGCAAGCCCCAGGGTGTGCCCCTGCGCGAGAACCTGGCCGCCGGCATGCTGCTGCTGAGCGGCTGGGACGAGCGCTCGCGCAGCGGCGCCGCCCTGCTCAACCCCTTTGCCGGCCCTGGCACCCTGGCCATCGAGGCGGCCATGATCGCCGCAGACATCGCGCCGCAGATCTACCGCCGCAGCTGGGGCTTTGAAGGATGGCTGGGCCATGACGAGGAGGCCTGGGGCCGCGTGCTGGACGAGGCGGACGCCCGCGCCGAGGCCGGCCGCGAGAGCCTCTGCTCGCAGATCATCGCCTGGGAGGCAGACGAGAAGACGCTCTCCTATGCGGAATCCTGCGCCAAGCGCGCCGGCGTGGCGGAGTTTATCAGCTTCCTGCCTCAGGCCCCGCAGGCCGAGCATCTGCCGCAGGGCACGCTGCTGGCGGCCAACCTCGCGGGAGACGGACGCTTTGCCTCGCTTGCTCAGATGCCTGCCCTCTACGCCCAGCTCGCCACCGCGCTGCGCGGCATCGAGGGCGCAGACACGCTCTGCCTGCTGGCTGCAGATGCCCTGGCAGACAGCGCCCTGGGGCTGCCGCTGCAGCAGGAGCTTGACGCCCGCAACGGCGCCACGGAGGCTAGCGTGCGCATCTACAGTCTGGGTGCCGGCGGGGAAGGCGAGGCCGCGTTGCCCAGCGGCTGCACCCTGGAGATCGCGGGGCGCAGCATCAACGTGAGCGACGCCGCCGTGGAGCAGTTTGCCGCCCGCCTTGCCAAGGTCTACAAACAGCGCCGCAAGTGGGCCAAGAAGGAGGGTATCTCCTGCTACCGCCTCTACGACGCGGACCTGCCCGACTACAACCTCGCGGTCGACATCTACAACGGCGCCGGCCCGGACGAGGGCAAGATGCTCGTGCACGTGGCCGAGTACGCCGCCCCCAAGAAGATCGACCCCGCCAAGGCCGCGCGCCGCATGAGCGACGCCCTGGCCGTGATCCCCGCTGTGCTGGGCGTGGACCCCGGAGACGTCTTTGCCAAGCAGCGCCTGCGCGCCAAGGGCGGCAGCCAGTACGCGCGCAAGGAGCGCGAGGCCGCCTACGAGGGCCGCAAGCTCATCACGCAGGAAAACGGCCTCTTCTTCGAGGTGGACCTGGGAGACCGCCTGGACACGGGCTTGTTCCTGGACCACCGAGACACCCGCCAGCTGCTGCGCCAGCTGGCCCCGGGCAAGGCCTTCCTCAACCTCTTCGCCTACACGGGCAGCGCCAGCGTCTACGCTGCGGCGGGCGGCGCCAAGTTCACCACCACGGTTGACATGTCCAACACCTACCAGGAGTGGACGCGCCGCAACTTCCGCCTGAACGGCATGGAGAACGAGCACATGGAGCTCGAGCGCGCGGACGTGCTGGCATGGGTGCAGGAGCAGCGCCACAGCCGCAACCGCTGGGACCTCATCTTCGTGGACCCGCCCACCTTCTCCAACAGCTCTAAGATGGGTCGCCGCACCTGGGACGTGCAAGCAGACCACGCGGAGCTGCTCATCGGCTGCAGCCGCCTGCTCACCCGCACGGGTGCCATCGTCTTCAGCTGCAACCTGCGCGACTTCAAACCGGACGTTGAGACGCTCAACAAGGCGGGCGTGGTGATCAACGACATCACCGCGCGCACCATCCCGGACGACTTCCAGCGCAACCAGAAGATCCACAAGTGCTATGTGCTGAGGAGGGGCTAGATGTTCACTGACGAGGAGTTCGACGCCTTGGTCGACGACGCCATCGACTCCATCCCGGAGCGCTTTCTGGCAGAGATCGACAACCTGGTCTTTGCCGTGGAAGACGAGCCCGACCCAGCGGTCTACGGCGAGGGCTGCGAGGACATCCTGGGCAACTACGACGGGGTCTCGCTCATGGAGCGCGGCAGCGGCTACGGCGCCATCGACGACTACCCGGATTGCATCACCATCTTCAAGGGTCCGCACGAGCGCATCTCCAGCGACCCCGCCGTGGTTGCCGAGGAAGTGCGCCGCACCGTGGTCCACGAGCTGGGCCACTACTTTGGCATGACAGAGGACCAGATCGAGGAGATGGGCTACCGCTGAGGCGAGGCCCGGCGGCGTGTCACAGGTGTGCGCTACCGTGTCATGAGCACGAGCGCGATGAGGCTGGCGACTGCGTGCCGGGCAGCCCTGTAGAAGAAAGGCGAGAGCAGATGTTGGAGTCCCTTCCCCGCACGCTGGAGTGGAAAGACGGTGCGCTGCGCTTGGTCGACCAGCGCCTACTGCCGCATCAGCTGGAATTCCTGGACTGCCGCTGCTCGCAGGACGTGTGCGCGGCCATCGCCGAGCTGGCGGTGCGCGGCGCCCCGGCCATAGGCGATGCCGGGGCCTTTGCCGTTGCGCTGTGGCTGCTCTACGAGGCCCCCGACGCACTCACCCGCACCCAGCTTGACGAGCGCTGCTCTCAGATCGCCGCCGTGCGCCCCACGGCCGTCAACCTGAGCTGGGCCGTGGAGCGCTGCCGCAGCCTGGCGGCGGGCTTGCTGGCGCAGGGGGCCGCGCGCGAGCAGCTGGCCGCTGAGGTGCTGGCGCTTGCCCAGCAGATCCTGGCAGACGACGTCGAGAGCTGCCGCAACATAGGGCTCAACGCCCTGCCAGAGCTGCGCGCCCTGGCTGATGGGCTGGGCCGTCCCCTGCGCATAGAGACCCACTGCAACGCCGGCAGTCTGGCCACCGCCTTCTACGGCACGGCCACCTCCGTCATCTACCACGGCTGGGAGGAGGGCCTGGTGGAGCAGGTGTGGGTGGACGAGACCCGCCCCGTTGGCCAGGGAGCCCGCCTCACCGCCTGGGAGCTCATGCAGGCCGGTGTGCCCTGCACCCTGGTGTGCGACAACATGGCCGGGGCGCTCATGCAGGCGGGCAAGGTTGACCTGGTGGTGGTGGGCGCAGACCGCGTCTGCGCCAACGGCGACTTTGCCAACAAGATCGGAACCTACCCGCTGGCGGTGCTCGCCCAGCACCACGGCGTCCCCTTCTACGCCGCCGCCCCAAAGAGCACCTTCGACACCAGTCTGGCCAGCGGGGATGACATCGTCATCGAGCAGCGCGACCCGCGCGAGGTGCGCTGCGCGCCCATAGCTGGCGGCACCTGGCAGCCGGTGGCACCCGGCGACGTGCCGGTCTTCAACCCCGCCTTCGACGTCACGCCCCACCAGCTGCTGGCCGGCATCTTCACAGAAAGCGGCGTCCTGCGCGTGTAGCGCAGGTGCGCAGGGCGCGGTGCGACCTTCCTGCGGCCCGCTGGGGCGGGGAGTTTACGCATTCGCAATTGACCTGCGTGGAAATCACCTTACAATCTCCATATCTGTACGTGTGGTAGAGGTGCGGCTCTCATCAGTACCCCCGGCACGGGCTCAGGGAGGCCCAGGGGCAAAAGGGACAGCCGCCGAAGGCACCCCCGCTTCCCAACGGGTAGGGGTGGCCTGGGGCGCGGGAGAAGATCCCGCGCACTGTCGCAACAAGCGGAGAGCTGCCACGACCTCGCCGGGCTTTCGTGCCTGCGCGGCGCCGTGAACGCCCGCCGCGTAAGGAGGAGAGCAATGGAGTTCGTCAACACCGCGTGGGCGTTGCTGCCGCCCATAGTGGCAATCGTCTTGGCGCTCATCACCAAGGAAACCTATACGTCTCTGTTCATCGGCATCGTGGTGGGCGGCCTGCTCGTGGCCGGCTTCATGCCCGTTGCCACGCTGAACACCATCGTCAACGACGGTCTGATCCCTGCCGTGGCAGACAACGCCGGCATCTTCATCTTCCTGGTGATGCTGGGCATCCTGGTCGCGCTCGTCAACGTGGCCGGCGGCGCGGCGGCCTTTGGCAGGTTCGCGGCCAAGCACATCAAGAGCCGCGTGGGCACCCAGATCGCCACCTTCATCCTGGGCGTGCTCATCTTCGTGGACGACTACTTCAACTGCCTGACCGTGGGCTCCGTCATGCGCCCGCTCACAGACAGCAAGAACGTCTCCCGCGCCAAGCTGGCCTTCCTCATCGACGCCACCGCCGCCCCCATTTGCATGATCGCGCCGGTCTCTTCCTGGGCTGCAGCCGTCTCCGGCGTGGCCGCCGACCTGGGCGTCAACGGCATCGAGCTGTTCATCAGCGCCATCCCCTTCAACTTCTACTCCCTGCTGATGATCGTCTTCATCATCGGCCTGGTGTTCCTGAACTTCGACTACGGCCCCATGGCCGCCGCCGAGCTCAAGGCCTACCGCGACGGCGAGCTGGGCTCGCTGTCCGACGAGACCCCGGTCGAGAACAGCCGCGCCAGCCTCTGGGACATGCTGCTGCCCATCATCGTGCTCATCGTCTGCTGCATCGTGGGCATGCTCTATGTGGGCGGCTTCTGGGCCGAGGACGGCGAGACCTATCATGACATCATCGGCGCCTTTGGCGACACGGACGCCTTCGTGGCCCTGCCCTGGGGTTCCCTCATCGCCATCTGCTTCAGCTTCATCTACCTGCTGCTCCGCCGCGTGGTGACCTTCAAGGATGCCACCTCGTCCTTCGTGGCTGGCTTCAACGCCATGGTCCCCGCCATCTTGGTCCTCACCTTTGCCGTGAGCCTCAAGAACATGACCGGCCTGCTGGGTGCCGACGTCTTCGTCGCCAGCGTGATGGAGGGCGCGGCCGCCGGCCTCTATGCCATGCTGCCCGCCATCATCTTCCTGGTGGCTCTGGGCCTGGCGTTCGCCACCGGCACCAGCTGGGGCACCTTCGGCATCCTCATTCCCATCGTGCTGCCCATCTTCGCCAACGAGCCCAC
>JBJEHM010000013.1:0-5687 GCA_051876075.1 Coriobacteriales bacterium | reverse complement strand
TCAACGTAGGTCCAGTAGCCGTACTGGCTGGTGTCGTAGTCAAAGCTGTAGAGGGCTTTCTCGAAGGCGCTGAGCTCTGCCTCTATGGAGTCCTTCTGGGCGCTTGTGATGCTGAGGGCGCCAGGGTACTCCACATAGCTGGCGCTGCGCTGGCGCAGGGTGTACTCCAAGAAGGTCTCGTCCAGCACGGCGTCGTCGTCCTCGTAGGGTTGCACCTGCACAAGCCAGCTCGTCTGGGCGCTGCGCGGGTCGCTCTTGGTGAGCTCGATGCGCCCGTCTCCCACCTTGGGGGTCTCCACTGCCAGGTAGAGGCCCTGGTACTCCCCGTTGAGGAAGAGCTCGCAAAAGCGCGTCTGCGGCACGTACTGGCTCATGAACTCGCCGGCCAGCCCATAGCTCAGGTAGTTGCGCAGCAGGGTCTTGTCCAGGCAGGGCCCGTAGAGCACCCAGCTCTCGCTGGGGCTCATCCCCAAAAAGCCCACGTTCTTGTCCAGACCGTCCTCGTCGGTGAACTTGATCGCGTAGCTCTTCTTGATGAAGTGACGGGATGAATTTCCGCGCACGTGCACCAGACAGCTCTCGCTCAAGGACGGCTCGTCGCTCAGGCGATTGGCCCGCCCCTGGGCGTCAAAGGCCTGCAACTGCGCGCTCACGCTCTCGGAGCCGTCTGCGGCGGTGGAGTAGACGTGGTTGCCGTCGTCATCGAGCACGTAGCTGCCGTCTTTGTTGCGCAGGGGGCTGCCGGGGATATCCGCCCCGCCGGTGCTGATGCTCACAACGGGCAGATGGGAGGCAAAGCTCTTGGGCTTGGTGGAAAGGCTGCTGGCGGCCTCGCGCTCCTCCTGCGGCAGGTCTGCCAGTTGCTGGGCCTGCTCGTGCTGCCAGTAGCGCTGCGTCTTGCCCTGGAGCGTGCCGCTTGCCACGGTGAGGCCGCACGCCGCTACCAGCAGCGCCACGCATGCGAGTACAGCAGCCAGCTTATAGCGCAAGCGCACCCCTCCCTACGAGCCTATCTCGTCGCTTTGGGCAACGATGTTGACGTAGTCCACCCCGCCCAAGGCGTAGAGCGCGTCTGTGAGGGGGTGCTCCGCCTTGCGCTGGGCGGCGTCGAGCGCCCCGCGGGTGACCTCGTACATGAGCTCCACAGAGTCTTGCGTTGTGTTCTTGACGCGCTGCTGGGCACGCGCGCCCAGGTAATCGAAGATCAGGCCCTCGATGGCCAGCTCCTGAGAGCGGCGCGCGCGGACAACCACCAGGGTCCGCACGTCGTTGCGCACGCGCCCCAGGACGAGCATGACCACGAACACCGCGGCGCTGCCCACCGCTGCCGGCAGGAACTGCCCCACGCCGCAGCAGATGCCGCAGACGATGGCCCAGAAGATGTAGGTCGTGTCGCGCGCGTCCTTGATGGCCGTGCGAAAGCGCACGATGGAAAGCGCACCCACCATGCCTAGGGACAGCGCCAGGTTGTCACCGATGACGGTCATGACCATGGCTGTGAGGATCGTGAGCGTGATGAGGTTGATGTTGAACTTCTGCGAGTAGATGGTGCCCGCATGGGAGATCCAGTACGAGAGGTAGATGGCCAGGCCAAAGACGGCAGACGCCAGCACGCGCAGCAGCATCTCCTCAACAGAGATGCTCTGCATGCTGTACTCGAAGAGCTGGAGTATCTGGTCTTTCATGGCGCCTGGTGCAGCCTTTCACTCAAAGGGGACAGGCCCCTAGAACTGGTATCCCATGCATACGCTGCGGGCAAGGCAGTACTTGCTCACAGAGAGCTCGCTTTTGTCTGCGGTGTTGAGCAGCTCGCGGATGTAGCTCAGCAAGAAGCCGTCGAACTTGACCTCGAGCACAACGTTGAAGGGGTCGAACACAGGGTACATGCACAGTTGGGGGCTGAAGAGGTCCCTGTTGAACTCCGTTGCGCGGATGTTGCTGTCCAGTGTGATGCGGATCTTGTTCTCCTGGGCTATGAAGGCCCGGCGCTGGTACTCCACCACGGTCTTGGACCGGTAGCCGTTGATGCTCATCAGCGCATGCAGCTCTGCCGCAAAGGGCTCCGGGTGCTGCAGCAGCGGGCTGAAGTCCCCGTCAATAAGCGCCCGAGCCTCTTGGCGGCTCACGCGCAGGCCGCGCTTGTGCTGGTTTTCGCCCTGCTTCTGCTTGAGCTCTAAGAGGGCGAAGTCCGCCTGCGGGCTGTACACGCGCAGGCGCACCTTGCGGCGCGGATCCGTGCCCCAGAGCTTCTCTGCAAAGTCGCGGTCGTGCGGGGTGTCAAAGTACAGGGAGCGCACCGGGTAGCCCTGCACGCCGTTGTGCGGGTCTGGGCGCAGCACGGCAGCCAGGCGAGCCTCGAGCTGCTTGGCTGTTGCCATGTCGAGCAGGAACTTCTTCTCCTTGCGCAGAACCTGGCGCATAGCAACACCTCCTCGACTGCAGCCCTCGTGCCCGCTTCGCACCGTGGCAAGAAAGGACACAGAATGGACACGCATTCTGTTCTGAATAGTTTACTTTCTGCGATTATATCCCAAGGCTGATAAAGGAGCAGTGCGAAGGTGGGACTTACGCCGTCCAGTCGCGCAGTATCTGCTCCCACTTCTTGTCGCGGCCGGCCTCCACCGCGGCTATGTCTTCGGCGTCGAGGTCCTTGAAGCGCCCCTGCGAGCGCAGGTAGGCCTCCAGGCTGGAGAACTCGCGCGGTGTGCGGTTGAGAGTGAAGCGTCCGCCGGGCACGCCGCTCAGCTGCTCTCCCTCGTATTCGGCCAGGTACCACAGCCCGCAGTCGACCACCTGGCGGGCCAGCTCCACAGTGCTGTCAACCGGGCAGCCCCAGCCCGTGGGGCAGGGGGCGATCACATGGATGTACTTGGTGCCGGGGATCTGCGCCGCGCGCTCCACCTTGCGCAGGAAGTCCGGCAGGTAGCCCACGCTGGCCGTGGCCGCATACGGGATGCCCTGCGCCGCCACCAGCTCGAACATGTTCTTCTTCTGCGTGAGGCAGCCGTGGGCGTTGCGGCCCGCCGGCGTGGTGGTGGTCTTGGCTCCAAAGGGCGTGAGGCTGCTCTTCTGGATGCCGGTGTTCATGTAGGCCTCGTTGTCATAGCAGAGGTAGATGATGTCGTCGTTGCGGTCGATGGCGCCGCTCAGGGCCTGCAGGCCTATGTCTGCGGTGCCGCCGTCTCCTGCGATGCCCAGCACCTGGTACTCGCGCGGATCCAGGCCCTGTGCCTTGAGGCCAGCGCGTATGCCGGCGCACACAGACGCCGTGGCCGCAAAGGGCGTGATCATGGCGTTGTTGGCAAAGCAGAGCTGGGGAAAGTTGAAGCCCACAGCGCTCATGCAACCGGCGGGCAGGGCGCAGACGGTCTTGGGACCCAGCACCTTGAGCGCATGGCGCACCGCCAGGCTGCCACCGCAGCCCGCGCAGGCCTTGTGCCCGAAGAAGAGCTCGTTGTCGCTGATGTTCTTGGCGTTGACGGCCATGGCCTACCTCCCCTCCTCGTTGATGCCCAGGAAGCTCACGGGCTCCAGCTCTGCAAAGCCCTCCATGACGTCTTCCAGGCTGGCAAAGACCTGGTGCAGCTGCTGTGCGGAGATGTCGTCGCCGCCCAAGCCGCCGATGAAGTTGAAGGTGGGCGTGGTGACACCCGCCTGCTGCAGGGCGGAGTTGACGTTGGTGAAGACCGTCCCTTCCGCACCGAAGGATATGTCCTTCTCCAAGACGGCGGCCGCGCGGCAGCGGGCGAGCGCCTCTGCCACCTGGTCTGCCGGGAAGGGGCGCATATAGCGTATGGCGAGCATGCCGGCCCTCTTCCCCTGCGCGCGCAGCTCGTCGACCACGCCGCGTGCCAGGCCCGCCACGGAGCCCAGGGTGACGAGCACGTAGTCCGCGTCGTCCAGGCGGTAGGGCTGGGTCATGCCGCTGTAGCGCCTGCCGGTAACCTGGGCAAAGCGCTCCTCGACCTGCGCGATCTTGTCTTCCGCAGCCTGCATGTCGCGGTGCGCCCAGTACTTGTAGTAGCGGTTGTACTCGGGCCCGGCGGAATACCCGATGTTCACCGGGTGCTCGAAGTCAAAGCGGTTGGCGCTGTGGAACGGGGGCAGGAAGGCGTCTGCCTGCTCCTGGCTGGGGACCTCGACGCTCTCGTAGGTGTGCGTGAGCGCAAAGCCGTCCAGGTTCACCATCACCGGCGTCATGACATCCGGGTCCTCTGCCAGCGCATAGGCCATGAGGACCAAGTCGAGCGCCTCTTGGTTGTCCTGCGCGTAGACCTGTATCCAGCCGTGGTCCAGCAAGGCCAGGGAGTCGCGCTGGTCGCCGTAGATGTTCCAGGGCAGGGCCGTGGCGCGGTTGGCGTTCATCATCACCAGCGGAAAGCGCCCGCCCGCCGCATAGCTCAGGACCTCGGCCATGTAGAGCAGGCCCTGGCTGGAGGTGGCGGTGAAGGCGCGCGCACCGGCAGCGCTGGCACCCATGGCGGCGCTCAGGGCGGAGTGCTCGCTTTCCACATGCAGGTACTCGGCCTGCAGGGCGCCGCTTTCGACCATCTCGCTCAGGCGCTCGACGACCACCGTCTGCGGGGTGATGGGATAGGCGCTGATCACCTGCGGGCGCGCCAGGCGCACGCCCTCGGCCAGGGCCTCGTCACCAGAGAGAAAGCGCTTTGTCATCGGGTGCCTCCTTCCGCAACCATCTGGATGCAGCCCAGCGCGCAGGCCTTAGCGCAGATGCCGCAGCCCTTGCAAAAGTCGTAGTCGATTGCCACGCCCCCGTCTGGCGTTTTGAAGACAGTGCCGTCTGGGCACTGCATGTAGCACTGCAGGCAGCCGGTGCAGCGCTCCGGGCCGAGCACGGGGCGCATGGTGCGCCAGCCGGCGTTGCGGCTCACCAGGTAGCCGGCCTCCCAGCAGGTGCTGCGCGCGTAGACCGCCGGGTCGAGCTGCTCGCTGCGCAGGGTGGGGATGAGCGCTCCCTGAGGGCGCTGCGCGGCGGCAGGCTGCCCGAGCTGGGTTGCGGGCTGCTCGCCGGTGTCGCAGCCGCCAGCAGCGGGCGCGCCGCTGCCGCCTGGCTGCAGGGCGCCCTGCTGGGCCAGCTCCTGCACTGCGTCTACCACGGCCCAGTTGGGCTCGTGCAGCTTGGGGGTCATGTACTGCGCGATGGCCTCCTTTGCGGCTGCCGCCCCCAGGCCGTCTATCAGCAGGCACAGGGCCGCCAAGAAGACGGTGTTGGGGATGTCGCGGCCCAGCACGCGGCGCGAGATGCCGCTGGCATCCAGGGCGATGACGTCGGGCTCGTCGATGGCGCAGCTGGTGTTCACCAGCGCCAGCCCGCCGGGCTTGAGCTCGCTGCGCCAGCTGCCGGTGAAGAGGGTCTCGTCCAAGAAGACCGTGTAGTCCGCGCGCGTGATGGCGCTGCGGTCTCCAACAGGCTGGGAGCCGAGCTTGGTGAAGGCGCGCATGGGAGCCCCGCGGCGCTCGGGGCCAAACGAGGGGAAGGCCAGGCCGTAGCCGCCTTCTTCCAGCGATCCGGCAGCGCCCAAGAGGCGCGCGGCCGTGAAGGCACCCTGGCCTCCCCTGCCATGCCATAAGACTTCTATCATCGAGTGCTCCTGGGATGATCAAGCGAACAGTGTGCCTAGAATAGCTGTTCCAACCCTGAGCGTTGCAGCAGAAGCGCCGCCCCA
>JBJEHM010000012.1:0-5691 GCA_051876075.1 Coriobacteriales bacterium | reverse complement strand
GCGAGCCCCGCAAGCTCACCTGGGGCGAGCGTCTGCGGGGCTGGGTTGACTGACCTGTATCTACAGCAGTCCGAGCTGGCCTTCCAGCTCTTTCTCCTTCGGCCAGCACTTGGTCGGGATGTTCTCCTCCATCAGCGCGATCATAGCCTTGGTGCGGTCTCCGTCACCCTTGGTTGTGAGCAGGCCGCGCATGCGCGCGTAACTCTCGAGGGCAATCCAATACTTGTCGGTGAAGCGCATGCTGCGCAGCGGTGTCTCTGCCATGGTGTTTTCCCTTCCTGCCGCAATAACACGGCTGTAAGGGCCCTCAGGCGGTTCCTGAGGGCCATTCATGGCTCGCTGGCTTTGCTGCTCCACAGAAGTTTCGTTGCCATTGCTACTCAGGCAGCCTTTTCGTGTCATCGCCCTTGGCGCTTTGGTACTGGATGAGCAGCTTGTTGTATTTACGCCCGCCACCCTGGGACATGAAGTTAGGGTTGATGACGTAAGCCCCAGGGCTGCGCATGGCGATAAGGCCGTGGTTGATCATGATCTTGAGCACAGCGCGCATCGTCTTATCGGAGACACCACAGATCCTCGCCAGCTCCTCCTGTGTTGCCAGGATGATCCCTGTGTCCGGATCGAATTGGTCGAGAACCGTCCTCAGCGCCTTGCTCTGCTTGCCGCTCATGTCCTCAAGCACATCCAACAGGTCGCTGAGCATGAGTTTCCACCAGTACTCGGACGGTTTGTCGCTCGCAACTCCGCGCCCAGCTACGAGTATCGGCTCGACTGCGCCCGACTTGCGCACGGCCAAGGCAGCGATGAATTGCCCAGGGGCCACATTGTCGATGTCGATAGGTGCAAGGTTGTCCTCGCGCACGTAGGTCAGGATAGGATCAGCAGTCGGCAATGTGATCGCTGCGAACTGCTCAAGCTGATCAGGTGTAAGTGTGATCTCGGTGGTCTGTTGCTCCAAAGGCCCTCCAACACTGTATGTACAGTAGGTAAGGGTTTACCTACCCAACGGAATATATTTTACCACTAACGGTAAAAAGAATACCGGAAACGGTAACAAAATACGGTCGAAACACCCAAAAACTTCCGATGAACCACCCCAAAACCTCCGACGAAAAACGCAAAACCGCAGGTCAGAGCGATGTGCCCTTCTTATATCTGACCCCACCCATGCTGGTGCAGTAACCCTCCTCTCCCCCATCGTCGCAGGGCTCCGATGGGGCCCTGCAAGCAGCTCTGTGTCCTGACGGGATCAGGCGGGGAATCGTCGGCTAGGCGCGCCTGACAAGCTACGGTGGAGAGCGTGGACAACGCTTAGATCGCGTTGACCACCCTCACCACCTCCGCGGCGCGCGAATCAACCGGGCTGACGCGGGGCTGTAGTTACACACATACGTGGTCGAGGGATGTACCTACAAGGCAATCGGTTGCAGCTGTGATACTCGACACCGGCAACCGTGCGGTGTCGAGTTTGGCAAGGAGAGCAGAGGGTCTCCACTGTCCTCCTTGCCAGGGTTTGGCAAGGGAGCGAAGCGACCGCGCAGCGGCCCGGTGGGCCCCATCGGAGCCTTGCGACGATGGGAGGACCGGGTCGCGGAGTGCAGGTATAGGGGAGCTGGCGGGGCGTTCACGGTTATTCTTCGATGGGCCGTAAGGCCCAAAATCGAAGAATAAACGGGGAACGCCGAACAAGTGTGCTATTATGAGGGTGCGCATCCACTTCGACTAGGAGAGCCATCGACAGATGTGGTTGGTGACCACGTAAAACAAGTGACACCGTCGGATGGAGTCGGCGTTGGCGAGGAGGAGGCGAGAGTGCGGGCAAGCACTCGAGCCAACGACGAGCTGGCGTCCACCCGAATTAGGCTCAGCGCATGGGAGACCAGCATTAACTGGCGATCGCGAAACCAGCAACGCGACAGCGAAGTACTGGGAACCTCGCGAGTGCTGCTTGGCGAGGGTGTGTGGCCTGGGCGATGGTTGGCTGTGCCGCCTATGGCTTCGGGTGGCTTGGCCACGCACTGAAACAAAGCAGCTGGGGGTCCCGTCGCCGGGGATCCCGACAACCAAATACCCCAGCGGGTGTGACCGATTTGCCAGTAGGAGCGCCCGAGGGGGGCGCTCCTGTATCTACACAGAGAAAGGAGCATGGAAACCGGCAAACCAGGACACCCCGTCAACCTGGCTAAAGACACGGGGGAGGCAGCGGTCTGCAGGGCTGCCATACGACCTGCAGACGGTACCCGACCGGAAACGGGCGCACGACTCGACGTGCGAGAGCGGGAGATGTCCGAGAAGGGCAGAGACCCGCGCCGAGCCGAGATCCCGCAACTCGGATGGAGCCGCCGGTGAGGCGGGTCCTGCAAGCGGGGCCGGGCACCAGGCTGACGAGGTGCTGCACCCAGCGTGCGAGAGCGGTGAGGTCCAGGAGGGCAGCAGCGCAGCTGGAAGCGACTAACCCAAGTCGGCAGTGAAACTAGGGTGACGTGTGGCTCCGACGGACAAACGGAGAGACTGAACAACAACCGCAGAGACCGGGCAGGGAGGGGCTGAGGCCCCTAGACGTGTATGTACAGGAGGTCGGCGTGAGCAGGAAGAAGCAGGCGGCCAAGGCGGCTCTGTCGAAGCAGCCCAAGAGCCCGGAGAAAGCCTTGAAGGAGGCGCTGAAGTCCAAGACGGCCTTCGGGCAGAGCAAGTTCCAGGACAAGGTCTCCGGTGTGGATACGAGCACCAAGATCTACTCGTACTCGACATACGAGAACTACGTCAAAGAGGGTCAGCTCTTCGTCAGGTGGTGCCAGGAGCACACGGCCGCCAAAACGCTGGAGGAGATGCGCGAGCATCGCCAGGCGTACATACAGGACAACCTCGACCGCGGGCTCAGCCCGGCGACGGTAAAGAAGCGCGTGGCGGCGCTCAACAAGGTGTACGGGGACAAGATTCAGGGCCTGCAGGTGCCAAACCGCGTCCGCTCGGGAATCACCAGGAGCCGCCTCGAGAACACTAACAGCGCGAACTTCAGCGAGTCGAGGAACAAGGGCCTGGTCGAGTTCTGCCGCGCAACAGGGCTGCGGAGGCACGAGCTGGCCGCCCTCAAGCCCGAGCAGGTGCGGATGGTGGACGGACGCCTGCATGTGTGCGATGTCCAGGGCAAGGGCGGCCGTGTGAGGGACGTGCCTGTGGTCAAGGGCGGCGAGGAGGCGGTGCTGAGAGCCGTCTACGGCTGTAAGGACAGCGAGCGCGTGTTCTCGACCCTGCCAAGCCACGCCGACATCCACAGCTACCGAGCCGAGTACTGCGCCGCCATCTACAAAGAGCACGAGCGCGACCTGACAACGCTGCCCAGGAGCGAGCTGTACTGCTGCCGAGGCGACAAGGCGGGGGTCTGGTACGACCGCCAGGCGATGATGGCGGCGAGCGAGGCCCTGGGACACAGCCGCATTGACGTGATGGCCGAGCACTACCTCTACAAGCTCTGATAACATACCATGTGCTAACCTACATAAAAGCCCTGTTCAAACAGGGTGCTAGTATATGCGTGGTATAATATACCCTGCCAAACTAAGCAAGCGGAGGAGTGTGGGGTATGCCTAACCAGATGGCCGCCAACAAGCAGAGGGTCTCACTCGTGATCGAGAAGAAGCTGGTGGCGATGATTGACGCCGAGGCCGAGCGCCTGGGAAGGACGCGAACCGACGTGGTCGTGAAAGCGCTGCGCGAGCACTGCAGGCTCGACCCAATCGCGGCCTCGAGCACCCAGATCTCGGAGCTGCAGGAGGCCCTGGCGGCCATGAGGCGCGAGCAGGCGGCGGTGCTGGAGGGCATGGTCGCCGAGAACAGGGCCCTTCTCGGAGAGATTCAGGAGGCCAAAGTCCTGGCACCGGCAAAAAGCGAGCCCCGCAAGCTCACCTGGGGCGAGCGTCTGCGGGGCTGGGTTGACTGACCGAATGCCCGGCAAGCCCCGGGATTCATCCCGCGGGAAGGATAGGGCAAAGGCCCTTCTCTCCCTCTCCGCTTTTTAGGCCCCGTTTCTGTGTCACACCCTCGCGATAAGATACATGGGAGGGATTTGGCCGAGCTGTCTGCACGAAGGGAGTGCGCGAACATGAAGATCACCTCCTCATACGGCGTCCGCATCCCACGTGCGGACAAAGCCAAGCCCGACGGGCTCACCAAAGCGCAGGCGGACGTGCTCGCCGACACCGTGCGCGTCTACCGCGGGGCGCTGGCGTTCTGCACCGAGGTCGCCTCGCAGAACTGGGAGGCGCTCGAGCCCCTGAGGGACAAGGAGCGCCGCACCTGCTGTGAGCGGATGGTCCACGCCACCAAGGACAACCCGGTCCCCGCCTACCCCGAGTTCGACGTGCGCTTCTACAAGATGCCGTCGTATCTGCGCCGCGCCGCCATCGCCGAGGCCCTCGGGGCCGTCTCCTCGCACATCTCCAACCTCGAGAGGTGGGAGGCGGGGGACAGGAAGGGCAAGCGCCCCAAGCTCGGGATCGACCGCTTCGCCTTCCCCACCTTTTACAAGGGCGGGATGAGGCGCGAGGTGGACGTGGAGAGATGCACCGTCCATATCAAGGTCTACGCTCAAAGCGACTGGGTGTGGATGGAGCTGCCGCTGAAGAAGGGCGACCTTGCCTACATCGCCCGCCGCTTCGAGCCGGGGCAGGTCTCGAACCCCACCCTCGAGAGGCGCGGCAAGGTGTGGTCGCTGCGCTTCGCCTGCACCCTGGACTCAGAGCTCACCGACACCGCCCCGCACGAGGGCCGCGTCCTCGGCGTGGACCTCGGCCTCAACACCTGCGCCACCTGCTGCGTCATGGAGCCGGACGGAACTGTCGCCGGGAGGGTCTTCATCGACTTCCCGGCAGAGAAAGACCGCCTCATCCATGCACGCAACAGGGTCAAGAAGGCCCAGCAGGCCTACTCGGGACACGGCATCTGCGGCGGCGGCGCGAGGACCCCGAGGCTGTGGGCGAGAGTCGACGGCATCAACAAGGACCTCGCGAGCAAGGTCGCCTCTGCTGTCGTGGATGCAGCCGCTCTGTACTCGTGCGACTACATCGTGTTCGAGAACCTCTCGGGCTGCAGGGGCGGAAAGCGCAACCTGAGCTTATGGCGCAAGCAGGAGATCCAGCGCGTGGCAGCGCACCGGGCCCACGTGCTGGGGATGCGCGTGCGCACCGTCTGCGCGTGGAACACCTCCAAGCTCGCCTTCGACGGCAGCGGGAGGGTGTACCGCGGACGGCGCGGCCTCGAGCAGGCCGTGGCAGACGGCGTCATCGGGAAGCAGAGGGCGGCCAAGCTCGGCCATGTCAACGCGCAGACATGCGTGCTGCCGTCGGGCAAGGTCTACAACTGCGACCTCAACGCCAGCTACAACATCGCCGCACGCTTCCTCGTGCGCGAGATACTGAAGTCCTTGCCGGAGACGGCCAGGCTGGGCATGCAGGCAGAAGTCCCTGCGTGTTCCAAAGGAACCACCGCTACCCTGTCCACACTCATTGACCTGCGTGCAGCGCTTCAGGACCTCACTGGTCTTAAAGCAGCCGAGCCAGGCCGTATCTGCGGAGAGGGAGCCCGGGCGGCCTAAAGCCGCCATGGGAAGCCCACGAATTTATTCGTGGTGAGGGTTCACCTGTATCTACAGCAGTCCGAGCTGGCCTTCCAGCTCTTTCTCCTTCGGCCAGC
>JBJEHM010000011.1:0-24301 GCA_051876075.1 Coriobacteriales bacterium | reverse complement strand
TTGCAGACGGCGTGGTGCAGGGCGCCCAGGAGGTGCCGATCCCGGCGCAGCTGCCCTTCACGGCCAGCTACAACGGCCAGGAGCTGCCGGTGGTCAAGGTGGTTCAGGGCGGCTACGAGTACACGGAGTTCGGCAAGCCCGAGCCCACAGCGGTGGACGTCTACGTGGTCGCCGTGCCTGCGAGCTGCACGGCGGTTGACCTGCGTCTCACCGAGGCGAGCATCCTCTACAACTACAGCGAGGAGGGCGAGTACCTCGCTGGCTATTTGGCCGACCCGACGGTGGGCACCCTCTCTGCCAGCGTGCAGGTTGACAGCCCACAAACCAACATGGACGGCAGCGTTGGGGCACCCGCCGATGGGAAGTACGACTTCATCCAGGTTCAGAACCCCTATAGCCCCGACTGGACCGGCGGCGAGCTGAAGTACGCCATCACCTTCGAGTCCCCGCTCCCTGTGGCGTTCCCGCAGCGCATCTCATCAAACACCAATCTGAAAGTGCTGAAGAAGGCGGCTGTTGACAAGAAGAAGCGCGTGGTGAGCTTCTCTGTCACGGGGGCGCAGACCCAGCTCCGTTACTTGCGCGGGCCCGCTTCCAAGAAGGCCGGCCTCAAGGTTGACGTCACCAGCACGGGCACGGTGAAGGTTACCGTCCCCAAGGGCACCAAGGCCGGCAGCTACAAGCTGACCGTCTGGGCCAAGAAGAAGGAGGGCGAGTACAAGACCTCCAACAAGCTGACCTTCAAGATCAAGGTCGTCAAGAACATTGCAGTAGCGGAGTAGGCCCCACAGTGGCCTGCGCAGCTTAGCAGGCACGAGTCAACTTCCGCGGTTTTCGATGCGGTCCCTGACAGTTGACTCGAGAGGACTAAGGGGGGCTTAGTGTGCTCGAGTCAACGATTCTAGGCCCCTCCCCAATCTTAGTTGCGTTGAGTCAACTCAAATTGGGTCTTAGCAGCGTTGAATCAACGCAACTAAGGGTCGTTTTCGCCCTAACAGAGTTGATTCGACGCTCCTAAGAATTCGAGAGAACTAAAAATCGTTGTCTCGAGCACACTAAGGAATGGGGCTGCGTCCGGCGGCGATTGGGGGCGGTTCCTTATCCCGTCGAGGTCGATCGGGAAAGCGCCATGCTGCGCTGCCTCTATGTTGGCCTCATGGCGTCTTCTGGTACCCTGTAGGGACGCTGAAAACGCGCGCCGGCGTGCCCGCTGGGCAGCGGCGCAGGAGATAAGGAGACTGCAATGATCAAAGAGCTGGTTCACGACGAGGAGTTCCTCGCAAAGCCCTCCGAGCCCGCCACGGCAGAGGACGCCCAGATCGCCCAGGACCTGGTGGACACCCTCGAGTCCATCAAGGACGAATGCGCCGGCCTGGCCGCCAACATGATCGGCGAGCTCAAGAACATCATCGTCTTCTACGATGCAGAGCGCCCCGTGGTCATGTACAACCCCAAGATCAAGTGGTTCTCCAGCCCCTACAACGCCGAGGAGGGCTGCATGAGCCTCGAGCGCGAGACCGTGGTCAAGCGCTTCAAGCGCATCAAGGTGGCCTACCAGGTGCTCGAGGACGGCGTGCTGGTGGACAAGGAGCGCTCGTACCGCGACTGGGTCGCCGAGGTCATTCAGCACGAGATCGACCACTGCAAGGGCATCCTGGTCTAGCGTTGCAACAGGGCCCGGCACCCGCTGGCAGAGCGCGAGCGGTGCCGGGCTTCTTCGCTATGTGGGAGCACCTGCCGCAGGGCAGGGCGCGTGAGAGGGGAGGCGAGCATGAGCGAGAGGGACGAGGAGGGCCAGCCGCGGCTGTGGAGTCCTGTCTTCGTGCTGATCATCGCGCTCACCCTGTGCTGCTTCCTCATGGGGCAGGGCCTCAACTCCGGCACCAGCGTGTTCCTGGTGGGGGAGGGCTACGGCTCCGCCTTTGCGGGTGCCCTGGCCCTGGCCTTCTCTGCCGCCGCCGCGGCAAGCCGCATCACGGTGGGGCCTGTGATCGACAGCGGGCGCTGCTCGGCTGTGATCATCGCCGGCATCGTCGTCTTGATCGCGGGCACCTTCATGTCCTCCGTTGTGCAGGGCATCCCGCTCTTCACCGTGAGCCGCCTGCTGCAGGGCGCGGGCTTTGGCGCCGCCACCACGGCGGCCTCCACGGCTGCTGCCAACGTCCTGCCCGCCGCGCGTCTGGGCGAAGGCATCGGCTACCACGGCCTGGGGCAGGCGCTCTCCATGAGCATCGGCCCCGCGCTGGCGCTCTACCTGGTGGGTACAGACCCCGCCACCAACCTCTACGTGGGCTTGTCGCTCGTGGGCGTGGTGGGCTTGCTGGTGGCGCTCAACGCGCGCTATGAGCACAAGTGGCGCAAGCTGCCCCCCACCTGCGCGTACCGCCGCATGATGGAGGAGCGCGAGCAAGCGCCGGCAGACATGGACGTGCCCCAGCAGCCGGCCAAGCGCACCCTGCGCGACGCCCTCAATATCTTCGAGCCGCGCGCGCTGCCCGGCGCCATCCCCATGACCATCCTGTGCCCCACCTTCGGCTTCGGCATCTTCTTCACCGGGCTCTACGGCACCACCCTGGGCTACGAGCACGCCGGCCTCTTCTACACCTTCAGCGCCGTGAGCATGGTGCTGGTGCGCCTGTGCTCCAAGAGCTTCATGGACACGGTGCCGCCCATCAAGACCTACACGGTTGCGGTGGCCTGCGCGCTCGTCCAGAGCGGCATGCTGCTGGCCGCCCCCATGAGCGAAGCGATCTTCCTGGCCTCTGGTGTGCTGTACGGCCTGGCGCTGGGCATTTCCCTGCCCCTCAACCAGAGCGTTGCCGTCAAGAACACCCCGCCGGAGCGCTGGGGCGCCACCAACGCGCTCTTCCTGCTCGCCAACGACATCGGCATCGGCCTCAGCAGCCTGATCTGGGGTGCCATCAACGACGCCTGGGGCTTCCAGGCGAGCATACTCTGCATCATTGCCTGCCAGGTCCTGAGCTACGTGGCCGCCTGGCTGGTGTACCCCGCCGATGCAAAGCGCTGGAAGCGGCACTAACGCGCCATAATCGGGTGAGTTGCGACTACCAAGGGGGGGCATGCATGAAGACTGGCGTCTTGCTGATGAACACGGGAACGGCAGACGAGCCCACGGTGCCCGCCATCCGCTCCTACCTGTACGAGTTCCTGATGGACCCGGCGATCATC
The DNA here is from genome assembly GCA_051876075.1 of Coriobacteriales bacterium. Classification (GTDB taxonomy): domain Bacteria; phylum Actinomycetota; class Coriobacteriia; order Coriobacteriales; family QAMH01; genus W2P13-069. Next base: position 21,112 of record JBJEHM010000011.1, on the reverse strand, counting down.
GGTGCGCCCACGTTCATCCGCAAGCGCATCGTCAACCACATACTCGTCAAGCGCCCGCAGCAGACCCTGCCGCGCTACGAGGAGTTCTGGACGCCCCAGGGCTCGCCCTTCACCATCGCCTGCACCAAGCAGGCGCAGCGGCTCGAAATCGAGCTTTCCGGCCGCCTGCCAGAAGACGTGCGCGTGGCCGTGGGCCAGCGCTATGGCAGCCCCTCTGTGCTCGACGGCTTGCATGAGCTGCGCGTTTGGGGAGCGGATCGCGTGGTGGTCCTGCCCGCTTACCCGCAGCAGGTGCGCGTGTGCACCGGGACCTGCCTGGAGCGCGCCCGCGAGGTGCTCGCCAGGCTGGGCAGCCAGTACAGCTGGCAACCCCAGGTGGTCGAGGCGGGGGCCTTCTACCTCAACGCCAACTGGCGCAGCGCCCTTGCCCGCCAGGTGGCGCGGCACTGGAGCTGGCAGCCCGGCTCCAAGCTGGTGGTGAGCTTCCACTCCACGCTGGTCAAGGACATAGAGGCCGGCGACCCCTACCAGCGCCAGTGCGAGGAGACGGCGGCACACCTCGCTGCCGACCTGGGTGTTCCCGCTGAGGACCTGGTCCTGTGCTACCAGAGCCGCTTCGACAACCGCAAGTGGCTGCAGCCCCTGGCCCCCGCCGCGCTGGCAGGGCTCGCCGAGCGGGGCGTGCGCGACGTGGCGGTGGTGTGCCCCGGCTTTGTGGCAGAGAACATGGAGACCGCCCTGGAGGTGGGGCGCGACCTGCGCCGCAGCTACATGGAGGCCGCGGGGTGCGAGGCGAGCTTCACCTACATCCCCTGCCTCAACGCAGATGCGGGCCTGATCAAGGCCCTGGCAGACACCGTGGTGACAGCGCTGGAGAACGCGCCCGCGCAGCCGGGCACCGCGAGCGAGGAGTAGCTTATGAGCAGCGAGCTTGCACGATTCACCGTGGCCATGCCGGCAGACCTGCTGGCTCAGCTGGACGAGTACACGCAGCGCCGCGGCACCGCCACCAACCGCTCCGAGGCAGTGCGCGACCTGGTGCGCGCAGCCTTGGTGAGGGAGACGAGCGAGGAGCCGGACGCCCAGGTCTTCGCCACGCTCACCATGGTGTTCGACCACCACGCCACAGACCTGCGCGACAAGCTGGACTCCATACAGCACGCCCATGTGGAGGCCATCGTCAGCAGCACGCACGTGCACGTTGACGAGCGCAACTGCCTGGAGGTCATCATCATGAAGGGCCGCAGCGCCCAGGTGCGCAGCATCGCAGACGCCCTGCTGGGCACCAAGGGCGTGCTCAACGGCGACCTGGTGGTGACCACGGTGGGCTCGGAGCACGAGCACCCCTGCGAGCACCACCACCCGCACACGCACACGCACGCAGACGGGACCACCCACACCCACTAGCGGGGCGCGTGGCGCGGAGCGCTGCAGCAAGGCGGGCGTGCTAGCATGCTGCCCATGCGGTACCACATCCTCGACAACCTGCGCGGCATCGTCTTCATCAGCATGGCGCTCTTCCACACCATGTGGGACCTCACTGCGCTCTTCGGGCTGAGCGCGCCGTGGTTCACAGGCACGACGGGCTATGTGTGGCAGCAGAGCATACTCTACTCGTTTGTGCTGCTCAGCGGCTTTTGCTGGGGCTTGGGGCGCAGGCAGCTGCGCCGTGGCTTGGAGGTCTTTGGCTGCGGGCTTGCGGTGACGCTGGTGACTGCTGCGCTCATGCCCGGCGAGGCCGTCTACTTTGGCGTGCTGAGCTTCATGGGCGCGGCGATGATGGTGCTGGTGCCATTCAAGCAGCAGCTGGCAAGGGTGCCGGCGCTGCCCGGGCTGCTGCTGTGCGCGGCCCTCTTCGTGCTGGCGCGCGACATCCCCCGCGGCTTCCTGGGCTTTGAGGGCTTGGATGTCTGCGCCCTGCCCAGCGCGCTCTACGCCAACTGGATCACCACCGCCCTGGGCTTCCAGATGCCGGGCTTTGCGAGCACGGACTACGTTCCCTTCCTGCCGTGGATATTCCTGTACCTGTGTGGTTACTTCCTGTGGCGCCTGTGCCCCCGCGACGAGGGCGGCCGCCTGCACCTGCCCCAGCAGCGCCCCTGGCCCGTCCTGGCCTTTGTGGGCCGCCATTGCCTGCCCTTCTACCTGCTGCACCAGCCGCTGATCTTCGGCGTCTTGAGCCTGATCGCGATGCTGGTCTAGGGCTCCGGCGCTGATTTTTGTGGTGCTTGTTGGAGTTTTCCACAGGTTTTCCACAGAGGGGTTTTGAGGGGGCGCTGTGGCTCTGAGCTGCGGCGTTCGGTTCTGCGCAGGTCGAGCATCCAAATTCTGTTCGTACGTTTTTCGGAAAACCGGATAGGTTTTGGGGGTAGTTTGCTCGGATGCCCCGGGTGTACAAACGCTTCCCCGCCGGCCACAGGGGCCGGCACCTGAGCCCCGCCGCACATGCGCTGCGGGGAGGAAGCGAGGACGAGCACCCATGCCCCATCTCTCCTCACAACAACGGCAGCTGGCGGTAGGGGGCCTGTGCGCGCTCCTGGCCGTGGCGGCGGTGTTCGCCTACACGGCCACCGTCAGCAGCGAGGCCGCCACCAAGCGCCAGCAGGCGATCGAGCGATACGGGGGCGAGCAGGCCCAGGTGATGGTCGCGCTCGAGGACATCGGCGCCGGCACCGCCTTGGACGCTGGCAACGTGATGCAGACAAGCTGGCTCACAGACCTGCTGCCGCGCACCCAGGTTGCAGAGAGCCTCGATCAGCTCATGGGCCTGGTGGCCGAGCAAGACATCAAGGAGGGCGAGCCCATCGTGATGGAGCGCGTGGGCGACGGCAGCTCGCGCATCAGCGTGCCGGCGGGGCTCGAGGCCGTGAGCGTTGCCTCAGACGACGTCTTAGCCGTGGGCGGCAGCGTGCAGGAGGGCTCGTTCGTCGACGTCTATGTAGAGACGGGCGAGGGCGCCATCGTGCTCTTGGGCAAGCGGATCTTGGTGCTCGAGACAAGCGCGGTGGTCGACCCGGGCACTGCCAACGCGATCACCTGGGTCACCTTGGCCGTCACCCCCGAAAGCGTGAGCGAGCTGCTCTCCGCAAGCTGCAAGGGGACTATCCATCTGGTCTTGCCCGGCGGGCAGGCCGTCAACGAGGAGGCGTGACAATGCTGGATGTGGAGAAGGCCCAGGAGTACTACGGGTTCTCTGGGGGGTGGAGGCCGCAGCGCGTTGACGGAGGCGACGATGCCCCGCGCGGCAGGCACTCGCTTGCCAGCGTGCCGGGTCCTGGCTCCGGTGCCGTGGATCAAGCCTTAGGGCAGCGGGCAGAGGCGGAGCACCGCGAGGAGCTGCTGGAGCAGGGCGAGCGCTGGCAGGAGAGCCTGCCTTCGTGGGACGAGGCCCTCTACGGCCAGCAGGAGCCGCCCTCTGCAGCGCCGCTGCCAGCGGCAGAGCCCGCAGCGGCGCTCAAGCGGGCCCCGCTCATCGCCGTGGTGGGCGGCAGCGGTGGCGTAGGGCGCAGCACCGTGGCCGTGCTCAGCGCCGCCCTCTGCGCTGCCCAGGGCATGGACGTCGCGCTCGTCGAAGGCGACCTCCAGTTCGGTGACCTGGGCTTTTGGTTCGGTCTTGACGAGAGCCTCCCCAACTTGGGCGACCCGCGCGGCTGCGTGCCGGTGGAGTGCCCTCCCGGCTTCTCCCTCTACAAGGCGCCGACCTTTCCAGAGGTGGCAGAGGAGGTCGAAGACCAGCTGGCGCAGGAGCTCGAGCGCATGCGCGCAGGGCGCGACCTCCTCATCGCAGACACGGGCGGCATGTGGTCCGGCTACACCGCAAGCCTGCTGATGCAGTGCGACCTCTACTTCATGCTCGTCGACCAGAGGCCCTCGTCTGTGGCATCCGCGCTCAAGGCCTGCGAGCTCTGCCACCGCCTCAAGGTGCCGCGCACCCGCATGGTGGTGGTCTACAACCGCTGGAGCTCCAAGGTGGCGCTCAGCGCGCGCGAGGTGGGGCGCGCCTTGGACGCAACGCACGTGTGCTGCCTGCAGGACGGGGGCCGCGAGCCGCTCGACGAGCTCATCCGCTGCGGCGGCATGGAGGAGCTGCTCCAGGGCGACAACCCGGCGATCACCGGGGCGCGGGAGCTGCTGCGCCAGGCCCTGCCGCGGGTAGGGTGCAGCTTTGAGGGTGCAGACACCAGGCGCAGGGGGCTGTTCAAATGAGGTTGAGCGACTACACCAGGGCAGCCGGCTCAAGCGTTGCCCATGCAGCTGAAGAGGCGTCTGCGCAAGACGCCGCCGTAACGCCGCAGACCAAGGAGAAGCTGCGCCAGCTCCTCTACAAGGACACCTCAAGCCAGCGCCTGGCCCAGCTCGCCTCTCTGGAGAAGGAGCAGGCGGCCCGGGAGATCGGGGCGCTGATACAGCAGGTGATGGCTGCGGGAGACTTCCGCCATCTGGGGCCTGCCCAGCGCCAGCGCCTGCAAGATGAGCTCGTGGACATGATCTTGGGGCTGGGCCCCTTGGAGGCCCTGCTCGCAGACGACTCCGTGACAGAGATCATGGTCAACGGCTGCGGCTCGATCTTCTTCGAGAGGGACGGCTTTCTACACCCCGCAGCGGAGCGCTTTGACAGCGAGGAGCAGCTGCGCCTGGTGGTCGACCGCGTGGTCTCTCCCCTGGGGCGCCGTGTCGACGAGCAGCAGCCCATCGTCAACGCCCGTCTGCCGCAGGGCCATAGGGTGAACGTGGTGATCCCCCCGGTCTCGCTTGAGGGCACGGCGCTCACCATCCGCAAGTTCAGGCCGATCTCCTACTCGCTCGAGGAGCTGGTGCAGATGGGGAGCATGACGGCCCCCATGGCGCAGCTGCTGCGCTGGGCGGTGCGCTCGCGCAAGAACATCGCGGTTTGCGGCGGCACGGGAGGCGGCAAGACCACCCTGCTCAACGCCCTGAGCAGGGAGATACCCCCAGACGAGCGCATCGTCACCATAGAGGACGCGGCGGAGCTGCGCTTTGACGCGCACCCGCACGTGGTGAGGCTCGAGGCGCGCATGTCCAACGCAGAGGGCAAGGGCGCTGTGACCATACGCGAGCTGGTGACCAACGCGCTGAGGATGCGCCCAGACCGCATCATCGTGGGCGAGTGCCGCAGCGCAGAGGCACTCGACATGCTGCAGGCGATGTGCACCGGGCATGACGGCAGCCTCACGTCCCTTCACGCGGGCTGCCCGCAAGAGGCGGTGAGCCGCCTGGTGATGATGGTGCGCTATGGGATGGACCTGCCGGCAGAGCTCATACGCGAGCAGGTCTTTTCTGCGGTGGATGTGTTCGTGCAGCAAGACCGCAGCAGCAACGGGCAGCGGCGCGTGACGCAGATCGCCGTGCGCAGCGGCGGTGCCAGCCCAGTGGGGCAGGGCGGGGAGCAGGCCGTCCCTGCGCAGGATGGCGGGGAGTTCCCCTATTGCAGTGCGGTGCGCTGGTGCAAGCAGGAGGGGGCCTATGTCTGGGAGCACGAGCCGGCCTGGGTTGGGGGCCTGCCCTTGGATGAGATCGCTACCGAAGAGGAGGTTGGGGAATGGAGGCAGCAGCTGCAGCAAGCCTGAGCTGCGCCCTGGTGGCGGCTGGTGCGTCTGCGTGGCAGCTGGGCCGCGCAGCTGCAACCTGGTGTGCTTCTTTGCGAGTGCGGGAGCGAGCGCTCAACGGAGGCGCCCCCTTGACCGCCAGGCAGCGGCTTGACGCTGCCGAGCGCAGCATGCGAGAGCTCCTCAACCGCCTGCCACCCGTGCGGCACGCGCTGCAGCGCGCCCGGGGGCAGCGGCTGCGCATGCAGCTGAGGCAGTCTCTGCCGCAGGCCCTGCGCATGCTGTGCATAGCGCTCGACTCGGGGAACTCCCTGGTCAAGGCGCTGGAGTACGCCGCCCACAACAGCAGCGGGGCCATGGCGCGCGAGCTGCGCCACGCCCTGTGGGACATGCGGGCTGGCCTCAGCTTTGGAGAGGCGATGGAGGGCCTGAGGCAGCGGACCGGCGGCAGCGAGTTTGCCTGCCTGGCCGTGGCTATGGAGGTGCAGCACCGCTGCGGTGGGAGCATCTCGGCCGTTTTGCAGGGAGTCTCCTCTGTGCTTCAGCAGAACGCAGAGCTCGAGGAGGAGCTAGCGACAAAGACCACCCAGGCCCAGCTTTCCGCCAAGGTCGTGGCTCTCATGCCTCTTGCCGTGCTGGCGCTGCTGAGCCTGGTGTCACCGGGTTACCTGGGCCGCTTCTTCGAAAGCCCGGTGGGCGTCGCCTTGCTGGTGATGGCCGTGGTGCTCGAGCTGGTGGGCGTGGTGCTGGTGAGGCAGTCGCTCGACATCGGATTGGAGGAGCTGTGATGCTCAAGGCCGTGCTCTTGCTCGCGGCCCTTGCCGCCGCGGCGCTGTCTGCGGCGCTTCTGGGGCTTGCGCTGTGCCGCCGCGCCAGCCGCCTGCACACGCGCTTCCCCGCCAAGAGGCCCACTGTGCAGGAAGCCCTGGAGGACCCGCTCTTTCTCTTCACGCTGCTTGCGGCGCTGAGCGGGGTGGCAGCCGTGGCCATAGGCCCCTGGGCGGCCCTGCCCTGCCTGCTCGTCAGCGTGCTGCTGGCGCGACATGCGCCAGCTTGGATGGAGCAGCGCCGCAGACAGGCCGAGCGCGAGGCCTGCGACCACCATCTGGACATGCTCTGCGACATCGTAGCCATGGGGGCGGAGGCAGGGCTCTCGTTCGACGCCGCCGTCGAGCTCTACTGCGAGCGCTTCAGCAACCCGCTGGCGAGCAAGCTCGAGGAGGCGCGCCAGCAGTGGGTGCACGGCGTGGTGGGCAGATCGCAGGCCCTGCACGACCTGGCCCAGGATGTGGGCTCGCCCGGGCTCAGGCGCTTTGCAGATACCGTCTCCCATGCCGTGGAGCAGGGCGCCCCCATGGCGGGCATGCTGCGCCGCCTGGCGCTGGAGCTGCGGCAGAGCCGCCGCACCGCCATGGAGCGCAAGGTGGCCCGCGCCCCGGTGAAGATGCTCGTGCCCACGGGCGTGTGCATACTGCCCGCCATGCTCTTGCTGGTGATGGGGCCCATGCTCCTCCAGTTCATGGGCAGCTGAGCGCATGCCTGCCCAACAAGGCACCAACGCAGGGGCTGCGGCCTCCTGCGCGATCAGACCAAACGCTAGAGAAGGGAACACACCATGTATCAACTGGCACTGAGGGCACACACCGCGGCATTGTGTAAGGCGTGGCGCTGCAAGCGCATCCTGGAAGAGGGCCAGGGCACCACCGAGTATGCGATCTTGGTCGGGGTCCTGGCAGTCATAGCGATGCTCGCCATCGCTGCGTTCAAGGGCAAGATCCAGGAGCTCTGGACTGCCATCTCAGACGGCGTCAACGGGCTCTAGCCATGGGCAGACCGCGCTATCTGGGGGAGTCGGGGCAGGCCTCGCTCGAGTACGCCGCCGTTGCGGCTGCGCTGCTGATCGTTGTGGCGGGGCTGGCCGGCCTGTGGCGCTTTGGAAGCGAAGGGGGTCTGCAGCGCATCGCCCTGCAGCACGCCAGCCACGCCCTTGCCGCACAGGGTGGTGTCATCGATGCGCTGCTCTACTGAGCGCCTGGGGGATGCAGGGCAGGCAACGGTCGAGGCGGCCTTCGTCATCCCCGTGGTCTTTGTCCTCTTCGGGTTGCTGCTGCAGCCGGCGGTGCTGCTCTACAGCCGCTGCGTCATGAGCTCTGCCGCGGCAGAGACCTGCCGCCTGGCTGCAACACAGCCCTGCAGTCAAGACGCCATGAGGGCCTTCGCCCTGCGCAGGCTGGCGGCGCTGCCCCAGCTCGACATGTTCCATACCGGCGGCTGCGAGTGGGAGCTGAGCATTGAGCCCGGCGGCACTGCCGCGGCCAGCGCGGTGAGCATCAGCGGCCATGTTCGGACGCTGCCCTTGCTGGGTGTCAGTGCTTCGAGCATGACGCAGGAGGCAGGTGACGGCTGCGCGCTGCTCAGCTGCCAGGCAAGCGCGCAGCTGCACCCCAGCTGGCTGCAAGAGGTCGACGGCACACCGGAGGAGTGGATTGCGGCATGGGAGTGATGCGGCGCTTCTTCAAACAGGGCGAGGAGGGCTTCACCACGGCGGGCACGGCTGTGGCGCTGCTGCTTGCCGTGGTGCTGGCATTCGGCGCCGTCCAGGCCCACTGGGTCCAGGCGCGTGCCGGCCAGGTGCAGTACGTGGCAGATGCCGCAGCCCTCGCGGCAGACGGGGCGGTGGCCGAGCTGGTGCTCTACGCCCAGGCCATCGACGCCTCGTTGCTCTCGCTTTCGCTCTTGGGACTCAGCGCATACGCGGCCTCTGGCGTTGCCGCCTTCATCCCCGGTGGGCAGCTTGTGGCAGAGCAGCTGGCCAGTCTGGGTGCCAAGGTGCTCAAGACGCGGGACAGCTTTGCCAGCAGCGCCCAGAAGGGCCTCAACGCCGCCTATCGCGCGCTGCCGGCGCTGTGCACCATGCGCGCCCTGCAGGTGATGGAGGCCAACAGCCGCGCCAGCGGCCAGGAGTACTGCGGTGTGGCGGTGCCCCTGCCCCTGCTGGCAGACGAGCTCCAGCTGCAGGACAGCAGCGCCGCGCAGGAGGCTGGCGAGCAAATCGAGGGGCGGGAGCAACAGGTTGAAGAGGACGTGAAACGCCAGCAGGAGGCAGCGGAGCACATGGACAGCGCGAGGGCTGCCGGCTGGGAGGCAGACTGCGGCAACGCCCAGAGCCTGCGCGAGCGGGCAGGGAGCCTGGCTGGCCTGCAGGGGGCGGACAACCCCAGCTTCTCAAGCTCCCAAACCTGGAGCTTCTCCGCTCCGCTCGATCGCGCGCAGCGCTACTACCGCGCGCGCCTGAAGAAGGAGCAGGAGCTGGAGCTCAGCAGCGACCCTCGCCAAGCTGCCCGCCAGATCGCCCGCCGCAGCTTCTACGAGTACGCGCTCGAGGAGGTCTCGAAGGGCAGCGTGAGCAAAGACGACTCTGGCTTCGAGCAGGTTGACTTGAAGAGTCTGCCGGCAAATCCCCGCCAGCTGCGGGAGACATCTCTCTACCGCAAGGAGGCCTTCCCCGTCAGCAGCGGGGAGGGCGGGGAGCGCCTCCACGCCTGGGAGGGCTGCCCAGCCTACACGGCTGCCACTCCTGCCGGGACGGGCTCGCTCGAAGAGCTCGACCGCGGCCTGCTGGGGGAGTGCCCGGAGTGCGGCTTTGACGTGAGCATGGTGGGGATGGTGCCCGTTGCCACAACGGCAACAGAGCTGGGCTTCGAGCACTACTACGGCTTGGTGGTGAAGGCGGCCGACGACTACAACAGCGCTGCCCGCGAGCTGCAGGAGACGAGCTCGCGCCTGCAGGATGCCGCCTCTCAGATGCAGGAGAGCTTCAAGCAGGGGCTGGAGAGCCTCGAGGGCGGCCGCCTGAGGATTCAGCCCCCAGGGCGTTACGGCTGCCTGGTGCTGGTGGTGGCTGGCAGCTCCCAGGCAGATGTCGGCGGCTCCTTCATCGACGGGACTCTGCAGCTCGGCACCCGCATCGCGATCTCTGCCGCCTGCCTTGCAACGGATCCTCAGGTCGACCAGACCCAGGCTCTGCAGGCGATCGCTGCCGGCCTCGTTCCCGGAGAAGGTCTTGTCAGCGGCCTGGCCAAGACGCTCTTTGGGATGTGGGGCAGTGCCGTCGATGCGTACTCCAAGGGCGCGGAGGGCGCTCGGGCCTGCGTTGAGGACGTCTTGCGCCACATCCCGCTTGTGGGAACAGAGCTCTCTCAGTGGGTGGGGGAGGGTTTCAGCGCTGTGGCTCAGGCGTGCAATCTGGAGCCCGTCGAGGTCGAGGCCCTCAAGCCGGTGCTCTGTGCGAGCCAGACTGTGCTCGAGGCAGACGGCAGCGGGCTTTCCCAGGGCTTGATCAGGGCCAAGCAGGGAGCAGAGTACGCCTCCCAGGTGAGCCTGGGGGACGTGAGTCAGGTGCTCGAGCTGCTGGTGTCCGTTGACTTGGGGAATCCCGATGCAGACGGGGCGGACAAGATCGTGCTCGCGGCGCTCTCGCTTGTTGCGGGTGGCTTGGGCACAGGGGAGCGCGAGCTCTCCATCGAGCTCGACAAGGACGCCGTGGTCCGCTTTGCCCAGGCGGTGGCGCAGGTGAAGGGGGTGCTCTGACATGGGGGCCAACTTGCGGCGACCGCAGGGAGCCGGTGCGCGCCGGGGTGCCCGCTGCGCCTTGCGCCAGCTGGCCTGCGCCAGCGCGCAGGCGGGGCAGATGGTGGTCGAGCTGGCTGCGGTGATGCCCGTTGTTCTCATGGTGGCGGTTGCGGTGATCGACGGACTCGTCTTCACCGCTGCATGCAGCAGCTTCGACCACCTGGCGGCGCAGGGTGTGCTCTCTGTTGCGGCAGTGCCTGCGGGAACGGAGTTCGGCGCTGCGGATGCCGCCCAGGAGCTTCAGGCCCGCCTGCAGGAATCGAGCGGAGAGCAGGGGCGCGTGCGCGTGGAAGCGCAGGAGCAGGGCTCGACGTGCTGTTTCACCTGCAGCCTGTCCATGGCGCCGTGGCCCCTGGCACGGCCGGGCGAGCGCCTCTTCTCGACGATCGTGCCCCTACAGCTGGAGCACAGCTTCTCCTTTGCCGTGCGACCCTACGTGGTGGGGAGGCTGCTATGAGCGCGGGGACGCGCATCGCGGCGGGCTTCTTCCAGCGGGCCCGTGGGCTGCTCTTCCGCCGCCGCAGCTGGCTGGGAGAAGGCGGAAGCCTGTTGCTCGTCCCCTGTTCGGGCGTGCACAGCTTTCTCATGCGCGAGGTCATCGACGTCGCCTTCGTCGGCAGGGACGGAGTGGTCCTGCGCGTGGAGGAGCGCGTGCCCCCAGGGCGCCTGCTCTCCTGTCCTGGTGCGGTGGCGGTGCTTGAGCGCTTCTCTCCCGGCAGCGATCACGAGGAGGAGCGCTGGGGCAGCTGGCCCCAAGAAGGCGAGCAGCTCTCGCTTGTCCCTCGCGGTGCCGACCGGCTGTGTGACTGACCAGCAGGGGCAAAGGACACAAGGGCCACTTGGTTCAAACTAAGACGAATAGGAACATTATTTCTCAACAAGAATAAAAATGACCTGCGAAAAGACGACCGTTCAAGTGGAAATGATGTGATTTCTCCTTGTGGGCGGATGGTTTTCCCTATAATGCACCCGTCAGCGTACTTTGGCGTTTACATGCAGACGAGCACTCGCCTCTTTGAACACCGCCGCTGAATCCCACGGTTTGCCGGGCTTTCCTGGCAGATGTATTCGATACAGGAGGTGCATTGTGGAAGGCTATTGCATGAAGTGCAAGACCAAGCGCGAGATGCAGGACACTATCGAGGTCACTACCAAGAACGGTCGCCCCATGACCAAGGGCAAGTGCCCCGAGTGCGGCACCACCATCTGCAAGATCGGCAGCACCAAGAAGTAGTGCTTGCCCCAGCTTGCCTCGTATGCCGCCCCTCGCAGAGAGGGGCGGTTTTTGTTTGCGCGTCTTTGGGCTACCATTCCCCTCAACGCAAGTTCTGCAGGCTTTGAGGAGGCCTTGTGAATATCATCGTCGTTGGCTGCGGTCGTGTTGGCAGCCACCTGGCAACCCTGCTTTCTGACGACGGGCACAACGTGTCTGTCATCGACCGCCGCGCAGACTCCTTTGCGGCGCTGGGGCACGACTTCAACGGCACCACCGTCAAGGGCGTCGGCTTTGACGAGGAAGTCCTCATGGACGCCCGCGTGGAGGACTGCGACGTTGTCGCCGCTGTTACCAGCAACGACAACACCAACCTCATGGTTGCCGAGGTCGCCCGCCGCATCTTTGGCGTCAAGCACGTCATCACCCGCCTCTACGCACCCAAGCGAGAGAAGACCTACACCCAGCTCGGCATCGACTTCGCATGCGGCACCACGCTTGTGGCAGAGGAGATCTTCGCCAAGATCGTTGCCAACCACGGCCATCACGTGGAGACCTTTGGCGATTACGAGCTCATCCGCTTTGCCCTGCGCTTTGAGGACAAGACGGCAACGGTCACCTGCGGCGAGCTCGAGCGCGACTACGGCGCCCGCGTGGTTGTCTACGAGCACGACGACGTCACCGCCATGCCCAAGCCGGACACCGTCCTCCATCACGGCGACGTTGCCATGGTGTGCATCGACCGCCTGAGCCTCTTGGACTTCAACGAGATCATTAGGAGCTAGCGTGTACATCGTTATCGTTGGCGGCAACATGACCGCAGAGTACCTGGTTTCCGCCATGAGGGAGAACCGCCACCGCGTCACCATCATCGAAGAGGACCTGGAAACGGTGGACCGCCTGGTAGAGGTGCTGCCCAAGCAGGTGACCGTGGTGCAGGGCGACGGCTGCGACTCAGAGGCCCAGCACGACGCCGGCGTGGGGGACGCGGACCTCTTCATCGCCCTCACCGGCCACGACGAGACCAACCTCGTCGCCTGCGAGATAGCGATGGCGGCCTTCGACGTGCCGCGCTGCATCGCCAGCGTGCGCAGCCCCAAGAACGAGCGGATCTTCCGCGAGGTCGGCATCGAGCCCGTGAGCCCCACGGACCTCATCGCCCGCATGGTCGAGGAGGAGGCCGTCATCGGCGACATGCGCATGGTCTTCAGCCTGCGCGAAGGTGACATCACCATGGTGGAGACGAAGATCCCCGCGCGCGCCCGCCACAAGGACGGCATACAGGTTGCGGACATCCCGCTGCCGCGCCAGGCCAACTTCATCGCCGTTGTGCGCGACGGCGACTTCGAGATGATCAACCCAGACACGGTGCTGCACCCTGGGGAAACCGTCATCGCCGCTGCCAAGGCAGACGCCGAGGAGGAGTTCCTCCGCGTCATCAAGCATCTCTAAGGCGCTTTACGCATCCTGCTCGAGTTCCTGCTGCAGGGACTCTGCGTAGGAGCAGGTAGCCCAGGCGAGCTGCGGCGGGTGTATGCGCAGAACCTGCGCGCCCAAGCTCGCCAGCTGCTTGGGCAGCCACGGCCCGCCGTACCAGGGGATCCCGAGGCCGATGCTGCCGTCTTGGGCCTGTTTCTTGGAGAGCTCGACCCCGGGCCAGCTGGGCATGCGCGTGCCCTGTGCAAGGGCGATGCGTGCGCGCTCCCATGCCTGCTGTTCTCGCGGGGTGCCACTGCGCACGGCGAGCTCCTCTTGGGGCAGGCAGTGCACCGCGAGTATGCGGTCGAGCCTGAACAGGCGCTTGTCCCCCGCGCTGTGGCACCAGGCCTGCAGGTAGGTGCGGCCCTGTTGCTCCAGCAGGGCTTGCGGTTCCACGACGCGCCGCTGGGGAGCAGGGGTGCCCTCCTTCCAGTAAGAGATCTCCACTGCGCCGGGAGCCTCCTGCGCGCAGGCCGCCGCCAGCGTGCCGGCGATGCTGCCCTCTGCAAGCGATGCTGCGGCAGTGGCAAGGCTCTGGGCCTCGAGCGCTGTGAGCTGCGGGTGAAGGCCCGCGGGGGTTTCCAGCACTGCAAAGGAGCAGCCCGGGTCTCCCAGCGTGAGGCGCAGGCCGGCGGCGTCATAGCAGAAGGCGAGGGTCTCCAAGGCGGCGTAGACCTGCTCTTCTGGCAGGCCGAGGAGCCTTGAGGCCTGGGGCAGAGAAACGCAGCCCGCGTCTTCGAGCAGGCACAGCAGCGCTACCAGCACGTCTGAGTCCCGTAGGCTGGGCTGGGCGGCCTCTTGGGCTGCTGCCTGCCCGGCGGCCGGCAGCAGGTAGGCCTGGGCGAGCTCCTCTGCAAAGCGGGCGAGGTCTCCCGGCTGTGCTGCGGCTTGGGGCTCTTGCTCGCCCCAGAGCAGGGTCTCGAGCTCCTCTTGCTCCAAGGCCCTGTGCCCCGCAGCGGGCTGCTCGTGCTGGGCTTGGGAGGGGGCGCTGCCCCAGCGCTGGGCCTCTGCGATGATCCGGGCGTAGGCGTCTGCCGCCTCTTGCGGCTGGACGGGGATGAGCCCTGGCCCGTTGGCAACGCACCACGAGGCGAGCTCCCATGCACTGGCGCAGCTCACGCGCCAGCTCACGCGGCCTATCTCGTCCTTGAGCAGCTCCCCGTGGCCAGCACAGAGGTTGCGTGCCTGCCACAGGGCACTGGGGGACACCTTGACGAGGGCGTCCAAGGCGGGGCCGTGCCCCATCTGAAAGCCCAGCAGCTGCCAGTCCTGCGCGTTGAAGGGGCGGCGCTCGTATTCGGGCTTGCCGCGGCCGCCGCCGCTGATGCTGGGGTTTGACATGCGGTCGAGCCTGAAGCAGCGGTTGGCCTCCCGCATGGTGTCCCATGCGGCCAGGTACTCGCGACCCTTGTCTGAGTAGAGGCCGATTGCCTCCACGCAGCGCCTGCTGCTGCGCCCGGAGGCATCGACGTAGTCAAAGCTCAAGCGCTTGCAGTGCTCCAGCGCGCTTGCCGCCTTGCGGCGCACGCTGCCGCGCGCCGGCTTGGGGGAGACGATCGTGGCGAGGGTTTCCTCGCCCGCCCACTCGAGGGCATCTGGAATCTCCAGCGGGCCGCAGAGCTTGGCCAGCGCCATGCGCAGCACGCTGGCTTGGCGGCAGCCCGGGTCTTGGAGCGGGGCAGTGCCCGCCACCCGCAGCAGCGCCGCCTGGGGGCTGCCGGGCTCGAGTTGGCCCAGGGGCCCCTGTTGCTGCGGCAGCGCTATGCGGTAGAGGTCTGCACCGGTGCTCTCGAGCTGTATGCCCAAGTCGGCGAGCTCTGCCTTGTCGCGCTCGAAGCGCCTGCGCACCGCCTCTTGCGCGCGCTTGCCCTCCTGGGGGTTGGCGCTGGGCGCGGCGGCGTATTCCGGCAGGGACTCCTGCACCTGCTGGCGGCTGACGGGGCCGTTGACAGCGACGAAGAGGGCGAGTTTGAGCTGGCGCTCCGCCGGGCTCGTCTTGTGCTGGGTGCTCCCCATGACCCTCCTCGTCTACGCGGGCGTGCAAAACATTTGTTCGAGTATTATAGACCCCAGCAGCCGCCTGTCAACGCCGTCAGCTCCACTGCTTTGCACCGCCTGCTGCGCAACGCTCGCCACGGGCAGGGACAGCGCCTTGTGGCAGCATGCGCGCGAGTGGTAATCTACACGTTCGTCTGAAATACCTCTCATGAACAACAGAAGGACCGCAATGATTCAGGAGAACATCCGCAACATCGCCATCATCGCCCATGTCGACCACGGCAAGACCACCATGGTCGACCAGCTGCTCAAGCAGGCGGGCGTCTTCCGCGAAAACCAGCAGGTGGCAGAGCGCGTGCTGGACTCCAACGACCAGGAGAGGGAGCGTGGCATCACCATCCTCTCCAAGAACATCTCCATCCGCTACAAGGGCGTGAAGATCAACGTCATCGACACCCCGGGCCACGCGGACTTTGGCGGCGAGGTCGAGCGCGTCCTCAAGATGGCAGACGGCTGCCTGCTGCTGGTGGACGCCTTCGAGGGAGCCATGCCCCAGACCCGCTTCGTGCTCAAGCACGCCCTGGCCTGCGGCCTCAGCCCGCTGGTGGTCGTCAACAAGATCGACCGCCCCGGCTCCCGCCCGGACGAGGTCATCGATGAGGTCTTCGAGCTGATGATGGACCTCGGCGCAACGGACGAACAGCTCGACTTCCCCGTCATCTACGCCTCTGCGGTCAACGGCTACGCCCGCCTGGAGCCCGATGACGGCAACATGGACATGCTCCCCCTGCTCGACGCCATCCTCGAGCACATCCCCGCCCCAGAGGTCGACCCCGAGGGCCCTGTGGCCATGCAGATCTGCACGGTCGACCACAGCGAGTACGTGGGCCGCATCGGCACGGGCCGCCTCTACAGCGGCAAGATCGCCACGGGCGACAAGGTGCTCGTCATCAAGAACAACGGCGAGGATCGCTACGAGACGGTCGTCAAGCAGCTCTACACCTTCGAGGCCCTGGGCCGCCAGGAGGCAGACGAGGCCTTTGCCGGCGACATCATCGCCCTCACCGGCGTTGACGACGCAGACATCGGCGATGTTGTGACCGACATCGAAAACCCCGTCGAGATGGAGGCCATCGAGGTCGAGGAGCCCACCCTGGCTGTCGTCTTCGAGGCGTCCACCAGCCCGCTCGTGGGCAGGGAGGGCGACATCGTGGGTGCCCGCCAGCTCAAGGAGCGCCTGCTCAAGGAGGGCGAGTCCAACATCTCCATGCGCATCACGGAGCTCGAGGACAAGAGCGGCGTCGAGGTGGCCGGCCGCGGCATCCTGCACCTCTCCGTCCTCATGGAGACCATGCGCCGCGAGGGCTTCGAGTTCCAGGTGGGCCGCCCCAAGGTCCTCTTCAAGAAGATCAACGGCGTCGACATGGAGCCCATCGAGGACGCAGCCGTCGAGACCCCCAGCGAGTACGCTGGCAAGATCATCGAGGTCTTCGGCTTCAACGGCGGCACCATGGTCGACATGAGCTCCTACGGGGACCGCACCACCCTGCGCTTCAAGATCCCCACCCGCGGTGTCATGGGCCTGCGCACCAAGGTCCTCAACGTCTCTCACGGAGAAGCGATCTTCTCGCACCGCTTCAGCGAGTACGGCCCCATGACCGGCCAGGTCATCGGCCGCAAGAACGGCGTCATGGTGGCCATGGCCACCGACAAGGCCGTGGCCTACGCGCTCGACTCCCTGCAGCAGCGCGGCTCGATGTTCGTCGAGCCCGGCGACGAGTGCTACGAGGGCATGATCGTGGGAGAGAGCGCTAAGGAAGGCGACATGGACGTCAACGTCTCCAAGACCAAGCAGCTGGGCAACCAGCGCTCGTCCACGGCAGACAAGGCCATCCTGCTCACGCCGCCCATCACCTTCACGCTCGAGGAGGCCCTGGAGTACATCCAGGACGACGAGCTCGTGGAGGTCACGCCCAAGTCCATCCGCCTGCGCAAGCGCATCCTGGACAAGATTGGCCGCAAGAAGGAGCGCGCAAAGGCCCTCGGCAAATAGTCATGGCTCAGGAGCTGCTCAGGCTGCATAACGCGCAGGTCCGCAGGGACGGGCGCATCATCTTGGATGTGGGCGACTTCGTCATCCGCGAAGGCGAGCGCGTGGTGGTGCTCGGCCCCAACGGCTCTGGCAAGTCGACGCTCGTCAAGCTGCTCACGCGCGAGATGATGCCGCTGTGGCGCGAGGAGCCGCCCGTGCTCTTCCGCGGCAACCCCCGCGCCGAGCTGCGCCTCATACAGCAGACCGTGGGCGTCGTCTCCACTTCGTTTGCAGAGGCCCTCACCGGCAACCGCAAGGTGCTCGACGTGGTGCTGGGCGGCTTCTTCGGGACCATCGGCGTCCCCTATCACATCTCCGTGAGCTCGCAGCAGGTGGAAAAGGCGCATGCCGCCCTGCGCGAGCTCAAGATCGACGAGTTCGCAGACCGCATGCTGGGCACGCTCTCCACCGGCCAGCAGCGCCGCGCCCTCATCGCGCGCGCCCTCATCAACGCCCCCGAGGTCCTCGTCTTCGACGAGCCCTGCATCGGCCTCGACCCGGAGGCCCAGTGGAACCTGCGCCAGTCGCTCAGCGCGCTGGGCCGCGCGGGCCACACGATGCTCATGGTGACCCACGACGTGGCAGACATCATGCCCGAGTTCGACCGCGTGGTCTTCTTGAGGGACGCGCACATCGTCGAGGACGGCCCCAAGGCCCAGCTGATCACCACGGACAAGCTGCGCGAGCTCTTCGGGGTGCCGGTCACGGTGGTTGAGGACAACGGGCGCTACACGCTCTACTAGGCTTCCGAGCTCTTCGTTCATGCGAGCTTAATCTGCAGATTTGGCGCGAATGGGCTGCCTAAGCTAGAATGAAGTGATTTGTACCCAATCCCAGAGGAGGGCCCTTTCATCATGGCCGAACTCATGGAACACGTTCAGGTGCTGACGGACGAGATAGGTCCGCGCCCTGTGAGCACCGAAGAGGAGCATCAGGCTTCTCTCTACGTTGCCCAGAACCTGCAGGATGCAGGCCTGGAAGTCAACATCGACGAATTCGCCACCCCCACCGGGGTGCGCTGGCCCTACGCCCTGAGCTTTGCCCTCATCATCCTGGGCACGGTCTTGAGCGGCCTGGGCGCCTTCGTCCCGGGTCTGTCCACCACCTTCTTCGCGATCGGCCTGCTGCTGGTTGCCGCCGCCCTGGTCTTCTACTTCACCGAGCGCCTGGGCCGCCCCATACTCTCCAAGGCCCTGTGCCGCGGCGTGTCCCAGAACGTGGTGGCCCGCTATGTGCCCAGCTCCGTCGCGCGTGAGCGCCGCCGCCGCAAGGTCGTGGTGGTGGCTCACTTGGACACGGTGCGCGCGCAACCAGAGGCCATGCCCGCCGTGGTCAACGCCCTCCCCGTGCTCAAGAAGGTGCTGTACTTCTGCATGATCGGCGTGGGCGTCGCCTTCCTCATCCGCATGCTTCCCATTCCCTGGCCAGAGACGGTCGACTTTGTCCTGTGGATCGTGAGCCTGATCGCCTGCGCCTTCCTGCTGGTGTGTGCGGGCTGCATCGTGGCCAACCGCTTCATGCCCTATGTGAGCGGCGCCAACGACAATGCCTCGGCAATCGCCGTCATGCTCGGCCTGGCCCAGCGCCTGCTCGATCCGGCAGAGCGCGAGCGCTACGCCAAGGAGGCCGCTGCCAAGAAGGAGGCTCTGGCTGAGGAGGGCGAGCTGCCTGTCGAGACCTTCCAGCCCGAGCAGGGCTCTGGCAGCTTTGACCCGCAGGTCGAAAGCTTCAACCCAGAGCTGCTTGCCGAGCCTGTGATCCACGGTGAGGAGGCGGCCGTTGCCGCCGGTCTGGTGCCCGAGGGCGCGCAGATCGAGTACGCGGCAGATGCCACGGTTGCCATGCCGGCTGTTGCGGAAGATGCCGAGGAGCCGGCGCTTGAGGCCCCCGAGCTCGAACTGCCCGTGGCCCCCGAAGCTCCGGAGCCTGGCGTTGCCGCTGCTGCCGCCGCGCCCGCAGAGGCTGCCGCCGCCGCTGCCGTTGCCGAGGCCGCGGGTGCTGCCGCCGCTGCCGTCGCAAGCGCTGCCGAGCCCGCAGCTGCCGCCCCTGTAGAGGAAGCCCCCGACGCTGGCCTTCCTGCCTGGTACACCGCTGCCAAGCGCAAGGCTGCCGCCGCAGAGGCTGCCGAGGAGCCTGCGGAGCCAGACCAGCGCTCCCGCTACGCCAGTATGCCCACAACGCGCGAGGAAGCGCGCGCCCTGCAGGCCCAGCGCCGCGAAGCCGAAGAGCAGCTGCAGACAGGGGACGCCGCTGCAGTAGGCGATGAAGCCGTGTCCGCGATTGAGCACATCCAAACCCGCTCTGTCAACGACATCCTCGTCGATCTGGGCATCGACCCCAGCGAGGTTCCTGCCGAGCACAGCTTCGAGCCCCCGGCTTTCGAGGAGGTCGCGGCCCCGAGCTTTGACTTTGCCGCTCCTGTTGCAGAGGAGCCCGCGCCTGCAGAGGAGGCGCCTGCCGCCGAGCAGGAGTCTGCTCCCGCCCCGAGCAACGTGATCTCTCTCGCCGCCTTCAAGGGCCAGCTTGCCGAGGCGGATGTCGAGGACCTCGAGCCCACCATCGAAGGCGGCTTTGAGGCTGACGACGTCATCGACGAGCTTGCCGCCTCTGCCAACCGCGCCGGCCTCACGGGCCGCATCCCCGTGATCGGCCCCGCTTCTGCAGAGCCCAACGGCTTTGCCACCTACGCTGCCGTCGATGCGGGGGACGCCTTCCCCGTGGCAGGGCAGGGTGATGTTGAGGGCGACGAGTTCCCCGGCGGTCCTCTGGACGAGACGCCGGAGTTCAGCGACCCCAACGCCACCGGCTCTGAGCCCCCCGTTGCCGCCGGCCTCACCGGCAGCTTCAAGGCCCTCCAAGCCCGCCGTGCCGCCGCCAAGGAGGCGAAGGCCGCCCAGCCCAAGCGCAACGCCAAGCCCACTGCCCGCCGTGCCGGCAGCGACTTTGTGCCCACCAAGGCAGCCGACCCCCATGCAGACGCCACGCAGATGCTCTCGTCTTCCTACCAGGCCGCTGCTGTTGACTCCGAGTTCCACGACACCATCCAGGCGGCGCCCCAGCAGCCCGCCTTCGACCCCTTTGCTCCCAAGGGCGACCCGGCTGCCAACGCCTCGCTCATCAATCCCAGCGTCTCCACCGCCTTCCCGGCAGTTGGGCCCGCGCTCTCTGCAGAATTCCCCGCTGTGGGCGACTATGCGGCCAACCCCGGCTCCACCAGCTCCTTCCCCAGCTTGACGGGGACCTTCCCCACGATCGGCGGGGCGACGGGCGCCTTCGGCTCTGCCAGCGCCAGCGACTTCGACGATGCAGCCGCAGACGCCTTCAACGGCTTCGCCCCCAACATGGAGGCTCAGATCGACGCCCCTGCCAGCCGCATGCACGGCTTCATGGACAAGGTGGGTGGAGTCTTCGGCAAGCTCGGCCGTAAGAAGAGGGAGCAGGACCAAGACTTCAGTGACGGCTGGTCTGAGGACGAGACCGGCTGGAAGGGCGGCGGCTACTTTGATCAGGAGCTCGCAAACAGCCACGAGGCCGTGCGAGCCCGCGCTGCCCGGATCAAGGAGGCGGTTGTCTCCATGACAGAGAACGACCTGCTCGACAAAGAGGTCTGGTTTGTGGCCCTGGGCGCGTCTGGCGCAGGCAACAAGGGCATGAGGAACTTCCTCGAGCTGCACAAGAGCGAGCTGCGCGGTGCCCTCATCATCAACCTCGAGGGCGTTGGTGCCGGCGACATCTGCTTTGTCGACTACGAGGGTGCCAGCAAGGCGCGCCGCTCCGACCGCCGCCTGCAGTCCCTGGTGCGCAAGGCGAGCAAGGAGCTCGACGGCAACGAGATGAGCGCCGAGCGCCTCAACTGGCGCGACACAGATGCCACGCCCGCTCTCGAGGCCGGCATGCGCGCCATGACCATCATGGGCTTTGACGGCGTTGCCCCCACCGGCTGGCACTGGACCACCGACTACGCAGACATCATCGAGCCCGAGAAGATGGAGTACGTGACCAGCGTCCTCCTCAAGATGATCGAGAACAGTTAAGCCAGCGAGTGAGGGGGCCAGTTTGGCCTCCTTCGCCGGCCATTGACCCGACGCTGCGGCCGATTAAGCCCTCCTTCGTCGGGCTTTGGCTCGACGC
>JBJEHM010000010.1:0-5918 GCA_051876075.1 Coriobacteriales bacterium | reverse complement strand
GAGGCTCTTCGGCAAGGGCTCCAAGGAGCGCATCGTGCCCCTGTACGACACCGCCCTGCAGCGCATAGGCAGCTATCTCGAGGCCGGCCGCCCCCAGCTGCTGGGGGGCCGCGCATCCAACGCGCTCTTCATCTCCACCCGCGGCAACGACATGAGCGCAGACAGCTTGCGCACTGTCTTCAAGCGCCGCGCCGCCCAAGCGGGCCTGGATCCTTCCCTGCACCCGCACGACCTGCGCCACAGCTTTGCCACGGAGCTGTTGGAGGGCGGCGCCGACCTCCGCAGCGTGCAGGAGATGCTCGGTCACGCCTCGCTTTCGACCACCCAGGTGTACACTCACCTCTCTCTGGATCACATGAGAGATACCTTGAAACAAGCTCACCCAAGGGCTTGAATTATGATATACTTACGAACTCGCGTGGCAGGATTACTGCCCTACACTTGGTAATCGACGGCTCCGGTGTTCGTCGAGCCGTTTATTGAAGCAAGGAGAACGATAACAATGTCTAAGGTTTGCTCTGTCTGTGGTAAGCACCCTTCTGCTGGTCGCAACGTCAGCCACTCCCACCGTGTGACCAACCGCACCTTCCGCCCCAACATCCAGCGCGTCACCGTGGTGGAGCCCAACGGCCACAAGCACAAGGCAAACGTGTGCACCAAGTGCCTCAAGGCCGGCAAGGTGGTCCGCGGCTAAGCTAGCCGTCACCGCTACAAGCACAGTTTCAAGGGGCCTGCGAGGGCCTCTTGTTGTTTGAGAGGGAATAACCCATGGCATACAAAGCACCCAAGGGCACTCAGGACCTGCTCCCTGCCCAGGCACGCGCCTGGGAGGCCTTCAAGACCAAGGCCCTGCAGGTCTTCGGGCTCTATGGCTACGAGCCCGTCGAGACCCCCATCTTCGAGAAGGCGGAGCTCTTCTTGCGCGGCTGCGGTGAAACCTGCGACGCCGCCACCAAGGAGATCTTCTCGGTCTTCTCGCTGGGCGCTGTCAACTGCCTCAAGGCAGACCAGCCCCTCAAGTCCGACCAAAAGCTCGCCCTGCGCCCGGAGGGCACGGCGAGCGTCGTTCGCGCCATCGCAGAGCACAACCTCGTCCCCCAGGGCGGGGCTCCCGCCAAGCTGCTCTACGCCGGCCCGATGTTCCGCTGCGAGCGCCCGCAGAAGGGCCGCCTGCGCCAGTTCCACCAGGTGGGCATCGAGTGCCTGGGCGCCACCGACCCCAGCGCAGACGCAGAGATGATCATCATGTGCATGCGCTTCTTCGAGGAGCTGGGCCTCAAGCGCGAGTCCATGACCCTGCTCATCAACTCCATGGGCTGCAAGGAGTGCCGCCCCGGCTACACGGCCGCGGTCAAGACCTTCATGGAGGAGCATCGCGCCGAGCTCTGCGAGGAGTGCCAGCGCCGCATCGAGACCAACCCCCTGCGCGCCTTCGACTGCAAGAACCCGCAGTGCTACGAGGTGATGGAGGCCGCTCCGCGCTTCTCCGAGCACCTCTGCCCCAGCTGTCAGGACCGCCACGAGAAGGTCTGCTCCTACCTGCAGGCCGCGGGCATCGGCTTCACCGAGGACCCGCGCCTAGTCCGCGGCTTCGACTACTATACCGGCACCGTCTTCGAGGTGCAGGTCTCCGAGGGCCTGGGCGCCCAGAGCGCCATCGGCGGCGGCGGCCGCTACGACGGCCTGATGGGCGAGGTGGGAGACCGCGACCTCCCCGGCCTGGGCTTTGCCGTGGGCTTCGAGCGCATCATGCTCGCCCTGGAGGCAGCAGGCGTTTGCATGGGCTGCAGCGCCCCTGCCCCCGTCTACGTGGCCGTGGTCGACGACTCCGTCCGCACGCAGGCCTTTGCCATCCTGCACCAGCTGCGCGACGCGGGCATCCGCGCAGAGGGAGACACCCAGGGTCGCAGCCTCAAGAGCCAGTTCAAGGTGGCCGGCAAGATGGAGGCTCCCCTGGCCGTCGTCGTCGGCCCAGACGAGCTTTCCGCCGGCATGGTCACCATCCGCGACTTCAACTCCCACGAGGAGCGCCAGGTCGCCCTCGGGCAGGTGACGCAGGAAGTCACCGCGCTCCTCGCCCGCTAGGGCGCGCCCGTCTGCATGCGCACTGAGCCTCTGGTCTTGAACCAGGGGCTCTTTCACGTTCGGTGCGAGTTTTCGCCCCCGCCTGCCTGCAGCGCGCGGTATCCTTAGTAGACTTGTGTTTTTTGTTGGAAGGGCGGGCCACTGTCTATGGTCAGGCCCAAGATCTGAGGAGGGCATACAGTGCCTACTGATTTTCTGAACGAGTATTCCATGCACACCCACACCTGCGGGCAGCTCACCGCGGCGGACGTGGACGCAACCGTCACCCTGTGCGGCTGGGTCTCCAAGCGCCGCGACCACGGCGGGCTGATCTTCGTGGACCTGCGCGACCGCGCTGGCATCACCCAGTGCGTCTTCGACCCCGACCACGCCGCAGATGTGTTCACCTTGGGAGAGAAGATGCGCCCCGAGTGGTCCATCAAGATCACCGGCTTTGTGCGCATGCGCCCGGACGACACCGCCAACCCCAACCTGCCCACCGGCGAGGTCGAGGTCGTCGTCACCGGCTGCGACATCCTCAACGAGTCCCTCACGCCGCCCTTCCCCCTGGAAGACGGCGTTGACACAGACGAGCTCACCCGCATGAGGTGGCGCTATCTTGACATCCGCCGCCCCGAGGTCTCCGGCGCCCTGCGTCTGCGCGACCAGGTTACCTGGACCCTGCGCTCCGCCCTGCACAAGCGTGGCTTCACCGAGGTCGAGACCCCCATCCTGGGCAAGTCCACCCCGGAGGGCGCGCGCGACTTCATCGTGCCCTCCCGCCTCAACTCCGGCGCCTTCTACGCCCTGCCCCAGTCCCCGCAGCTCTTCAAGCAGCTGCTGATGGTGGGCGGCATGGAGCGCTACTACCAGATCGCCCGCTGCTTCCGTGATGAGGACCTGCGCGCAGACCGCCAGCCCGAGTTCACCCAGGTCGACATCGAGATGTCCTACATCACCGAGGACGACGTCATGCAGATGATGGAAGACGTCATGCAGGAGGTACTGGCAGAGGTCGGCATCACGGACGTCAGCTTCCCGCTCGACCGCGTCCAGTACGCAGACGCTATGGACCGCTACGGCATCGACCGCCCGGACCGCCGCTTTGGCATGGAGCTCGTCGACCTCAGCCAGATCGTGGCCAACTGCAACTTCAAGGTCTTCTCCGCCGCGCTGGCCAGCGGCGGCGTGGTCAAGGCCATCAACGCCAAGGGCGCCGGCGACATGCCCCGCGCCCAGATCGACAAGATCGGCGAGATGGCCGTCAAGCTGGGCGCCAAGGGCATGGCCTGGATCGCCTACCGCGGAGACGGCTCTGTCACCAGCCCCATCCTCAAGTTCTTCACAGACGAGGAGATCGAGGCCATGAAGGCCGCCCTGGGCGTCGAGGCCGGCGACCTGGTGATGTTCGGCGCAGACAGCGCTGCCGTGGTCAACGAGGTGCTCGGCGCCATCCGCCTGCACATGGCCAAGAAGCTCGACATGATCCCCCACGGCACCCATGACATGCACTGGGTTGTGAACTTCCCCATGTTCAAGTACGACGAGGAGGAGAAGCGCTACGCCGCAGAGCACCACCCCTTCACCCGCGTGCGCGACGAGGACCTCGACAAGATCGAAGACGCCCCGCTCGAGTGCGGCTCCTACTCCTACGACCTGGTCATGGATGGCTTTGAGGTGGGCGGCGGCACCGTCCGTATCCACACCCCGGAGCTGCAGCGCCGCATCCTGCGCCGCATCGGCATGACAGACGAGGAGATCGACGAGCAGTTCGGCTTCCTGGTCAAGGCCCTCTCCTTTGGCGCGCCCCCTCACGGCGGCATCGCCCTGGGCCTCGACCGCCTCGTGATGCTCATCGGCGGATTTGACTCCATCCGCGATGTCATCGCCTTCCCCAAGACCTCCTCTGGCTCGGACGTGATGACCGGCGCGCCTGCCGCCGTCTCGCGCCGCCAGCTCAAGGAAGTCTCCCTCTCGATCGACCTGTAGAGACCGGAGGACAGACAGATGTCTCTTATCAAGCTGAGCAAGACCTACTGCCCCACCCTCAAGGAGGACCCGGCAGAGGCAGAGATCGCCAGCCACAAGCTGCTGCTGCGCGCCGGCATGATCCGCAAGATGGGCTCGGGCATGTACACCTTCCTGCCCCTGGGCCAGAAGGTGCTGCACAAGGTCGAGGCCATCGTCCGCGAGGAGATGGACGCCACCGGCGCCCAGGAGGTCCTGATGCCCATGCTGCAGCCCGGCGAGCTGTGGCACGAGTCTGGCCGCTGGGATGCCTACGGCCCCGAGATGATGCGCGTTGAGGACCGCCACGGCAACGAGTTCTGCCTGGGTCCCACGCATGAGGAGCTCATCACCGACCTCGTGCGCAACGAGCTGCGCTCCTACAAGGAGCTCCCGGTGACGCTCTACCAGATGCAGGACAAGTTCCGCGACGAGCGCCGCCCCCGCTTTGGCCTGCTGCGCACCCGCGAGTTCATCATGAAGGACGCCTACTCCTTCTCTGCTACGCAGGAGAGCCTCGACGAGATCTACGACGACATGTCCGTGGCCTATGCCCGCGTCTGCGAGCGCCTGGGCCTGGAGTACCGCATGGTCGAGGCCGACTCCGGCCAGATCGGCGGCTCGGAGACCTGCGAGTTCATGGCCCTGGCAGATACCGGCGAGTCCGACCTCGTCCACTGCACCTGCGGCTTTGCGGCAGACGCAGAGGCCGCTGCGGTGGGCATCGAGTTCGTCATGGCACCGGAGCGCCCGCTGGAGAAGATCTCCACCCCCGGCGTCCACACCATCGAAGACCTCGCCAGCTTCCTGGACGTCCCAGAGAACTCCCTGGTCAAGGCGCTGTCCGCCACTGCGGACGACGGCGTCACCTACGTCATGTTCATCCCCGGAGACCACGAGGCAAACGACATCAAGTACGAGGCCCTGGCTCCCGGCTTCCGCCTGCTCACAGACGAGGAGATGGTCGAGCGCGGGCTCTTCAAGGGCTCCATGGGCCCGGTGGGCCTGCCCGAGGGCTGCAAGGTCGTCGCAGACGCCTCCCTGGAGGGCCTGGAGTGCTGGAACGTCGGCGCCAACGAGGAGGGCTTCCACTTCCTGGGGGCCAAGCCCGGCCGCGACTTCGAAGTCGACCTCTACGCCGACCTCGTGCTCGCCAAGCCAGGCGACAAGTGCCCCGTCTGCGGCAAGCCGCTTTCCGGAGACCGCGGCATCGAGGTCTCCCAGGTCTTCAAGCTGGGCACCAAGTACTCCGAGGCCATGGGCGCCACCTTCATGGACGAAGACGGGCGCGACAAGCCCTTCATCATGGGCTGCTACGGCATCGGCGTGACCCGCTCGCTGGCAGCCGTGGTCGAGCAGCGCAACGACGAGGCGGGCATCGCAGGCTGGCCTGTGAGCATCGCCCCGGCAGAGGTCATCGTGCTCCCGCTCGTCAAGGGCGACGAGCTCGTGGAGCCCCTGGCAGACAAGCTGGCCGCAGAGCTCGAGGCCGCCGGCATCGAGGTCGCCATCGACGACCGCAAGGAGCGCGCCGGCGTCAAGTTCGCCGACGCCGACCTCGTCGGCTGGCCCTTCCAGCTCACCGTGGGCAAGAAGGGCGCTGCCAACGGCATCGTCGAGCTCAAGGACCGCCACAGCGGAGAGAAGCGCGAGCTGCCGGTCGAGGAGGCTGTCGAGGAAATCGCGGCTGCAGTCGCCCAGGCGCGCAAGGCCTGCGAGGCCCGCACCACCGCGCTCTAGCGCGAGCTGGACCCCGCACGCACAGAACCTGAGCAGAGCCGGATGGGATACGCCCTGTCCGGCTCGGCTGTTCTGGGCTATCATCCTTCCTAAAGAATGATTCTGAT
>JBJEHM010000009.1:0-1503 GCA_051876075.1 Coriobacteriales bacterium | reverse complement strand
ATCTCCCCGTATTACGAATCATTTCGAGAAGGAATTATAGGTAACGAGCAATAAGATGCACAGGGCCTGTAGTTGCGTATTTGGAGTCGACCAAATTCGACCACTCCGATTCATTTGTCTCTCAAACAGATCTGCCAATCTCTCCAGGGGACAGTCTTCTTCAACAGCACGTTGGCAGAGAAGAGGCGAGGGTGGCATCGAACTGAAGCCGAGAGTCAAAGACATAGCCTTTTACGCCAAGCTCTCTGGACATCCTGGCAAGTGCTGCGCAGACAGACGCTTTGTCGAGCCCCTTCCTTTCAGGCGGCAGGGGCAGCAAGCTCGTTGCAGGCAGACGCAGATAATCAAAGGCGCGGGCACTTATCGCGCGATGACGGAAGGCCTTCTGCGCGAGCCCCCTGCGCGCTCGCCCAAGAGTCGTTCGAACAGCGCCTCCTGCTTGTAGCACCAATCAAGGCGCGTGGGCCTGATGCGTTTGCCCAGCTGCTTGGAGATGTTGATCGCAACCTTGTCCATCTCGTCGATGCTGTAGAGCTGGTGCTTGGTCACCGTAATCACGGTGTACCCCTTAAACAGCAACGCGTTACGGCGCTGGGTGTCTTGCAATAGCTTCTCGCTGCCAAGGTGTTCCTGATCGCTGTCGTACTCAACAGCCAGTTTGGCAAGCGGCCATAGCAAGTCGCCCCTACGCTCGCAGGTGCCAGAAACATGCTGTTGGAGGCCAGACAACCGTATGGTGCCGTTTGCCTGGGGCTTGGGTAGTGCGTATCCCCCAAGGCGGTGAGGCAGGGTCAAGACCAGAGCAAGCGCGCTCTCCATCGGAGAAGCGGTGTTTGGGACCGCATACCCGCAGCATCTCGACACGACTCCAGCGCCGCGCTGCGACCGGTGCTGCATGCAGAATGCGGCGACTTGCCCTGGGACGATAAGCGGCAAAGCCTCAATCATTCCATGTGGCGAGCTTTCATCAAGGACGTAGCAGCTGCTCAGCTCACAGATCAACCGGATGAGATCGAGCTCGTCAAGCAACCGGGCAAGCTGAAAAAGCATGAGTTCTGGCCGGCACACGAACGCACCGCCACCCAAGGGATGGGAGCAGCGCTCACCTAATTCACGAGGGAACACGTGGCTTAAGAGCTTGCTCGAATTCCGTCGCGACCTTTTGTCTGGTACGAGCACGTGCAGCGGGAGCGAGAGTTCGAGCTCCTCTGCCAGAGCGGCAAGCTCGTCTGGAGTGCATGAGGGCGCCTTCTGGTGGGCGCTGCGCGAAAGGGTTCTCTCGAGCACGTCCGACGCACAATAGTACTGAGGCAGCCCGAAGACGCGACCATAACCCCTCAGCTTTCGCCCTTCGAACAGGCGCGCCTTTCGGAAGAACTCCAGCGCACTGCTTTCGCACAAGATGACGTTGTTCACGAGCAGCCCCCTCTGTCTCTCATGGCCATATCTGGGCATGGCCTTTTGAAGGGGGCAGAGTAGCAGAAGCATCTATCCGAATTACCC
>JBJEHM010000008.1:0-6264 GCA_051876075.1 Coriobacteriales bacterium | reverse complement strand
AGCTCGAGACAAGCGGTCTTGCGGCCCAACCCGAGATTTCTCCACTCCGGCGCTGATCGCGCCTCCGGTCGAAATGACGTGTTGAAGGGCTCTTGCGACCGAGATTAAAAGACGGCAAGGGCGGTGCATAGCCCCGTTGGGCGAAATGACGTTGGGGGGAGCGTCCATGAGCTCCATCCTGGTCCAACAGCGCCAAAAGAATCTGTTGACGGGTGTGTATAGGTGTGTATATAGTGTGCATGTCATATATGCACACTTGCTGACGGGACGCCGGAAGCAGGCCGCAGGGCAGGGGCAGGCGCCGCCCCCGCCCTGCGGTTGTATCCATCTACACATCGAGCAACGGGAACAGCGTGGAACTCATCATCTCAAACTCCAACCCCTCCCCCATCTACGAGCAGATCGCCACCCAGATCAAGGCGGCCATCATGGACGGGAGCCTGGGGCCGGGCGAGCAGCTGCCCTCCATCAGGGGCTTGGCCAACAGCTTGCGAGTGAGCGTCATCACCACCAAGCGCGCCTATGCGGACCTGGAGGAGCAGGGCTTCATCCAAACCGTGCAGGGCCGCGGCTGCTTTGTGACCAGCGGCAGCACAGAGCTGCTGAGAGAAGAGCAGCTGCGCAGCATAGAGACCCAGCTCAGCGCCGCCCTGGAAGGCGCGCGGAGCGCGGGTGTCAAGCTGGAGGAGCTCCACGAGATGCTGGACGTACTCGCCGCTAGCGAGGATCCGTCGCTCTGAGAGAATCAGGACGATCCGTCATGGAACAGGTAGTACTGGCACTGAGCGGGCTGAGCAAGCGCTACGGCGAGTTCAGCCTGGACGGCGTGGGCTTTGAGATACCCGCGGGCTGCATCTTGGGCCTGGTGGGCGCAAACGGCGCCGGCAAGACGAGCACCATCCGCTGTCTGCTGGGGGCAAGCTACCCCAGCAGCGGCTCCATCCACCTGCTGGGAGAAGAAGTCGCGCGCTGCAACCCCGCCTATGTTGGCGATCAGCGCTTTGCGCAGCTGCGCCAGGAGGTGGGCTTTGTCCCGGACACCTGCGCCTTCCCCGCAGAGGCCAGCGTGGCCGAGGTGGGCACCATCTGCAGCCGCGTCTTCAACAGCTGGGACAGCGCTCTCTTCGAGCAGAGCTGCCAAGAAGCCGGGCTGGGCCCGGACAAGAAGGTACAGGAGCTCTCGCGCGGCATGGGCATGCGGCTTTCTCTGGCGTGCGCGCTGGCGCACCGCCCCCGCCTGCTGATCTTGGACGAGGCCACCGCCGGGCTCGACCCCCTGGCGCGCGAGGAGACCCTCCAGCTGCTGCGCCGCTATGTCGAGCACGAAGACGCGGCCATCCTGATGTCCAGCCACATCACCAGCGACCTCGAGCGCATCTCGGACCGCATCGTCTGCCTTGATCACGGCAGCATGCTCTTCGAGAAGGACACAGCAGACATCACGGACCTCGCCGGCATCGCCCGCTGCCGAGAAGCCGAGCTGCAGGCAATCGCAGCGTCCGGCCTCTTTGAGCCGGGCAGCCTGCGCGTGCGCCGCGAGGAGTTCTTCGCAGAGCTGCTCGTCCCAGACCGCTTTGCCCTCGCGCAGCGCTTCCCCCAGGTGAGCGTGGAGCACGCCAGCCTGGACGCCTACCTCAACCTCCTCCTGAAGGGAGCCCAGCTGTGAACGCCGTCATCAGCTCAGACTTCATCACCTGCAAGAACATGCTCAAGCAGCAGCTCATCATCGCCGCGATCGTCGCGCTGGCTGTGAGCATCCCCACCGGCAGCGTCGCCGTGGTGTGCCCCACCGTTGCCGTGGCCTTAACCATGAGCGCGGCCGTGAGCGTGGTGGCGCTGGACGAGTGCAACGGCTGGGAGGGCTTCCGCAGCTGCATGCCGCTCAGCCGCCGCGACATCATCTGGGGCCGCATGGGCTTCATCGCCCTGCTCGCGTTGTCCTCCGTCCTGCTGGGCCTGGTGTTGAGCGCGGTTATCTCCGCCGCCATGCAGGCACTAGGCCCTGCTGTTGGCGTCGACCCCGCAAGCTACTGCTACGAGGGCCTCGAGCTCGCCTTCACGGCCTGCGTCTCTGTGCTGGTGCTGGCCTTTGCTCTGGGCGTGACCATGCCGCTCATCGCCCGCTACGGCATGACAGGCGCCACGCGCTTCATCTCGCTGGTGTGGGTGGCCCTGTTCATCGTGGGCTTCATCGCCATGGATCGCACGCCCCTGGGCGCGGCGCTTATGGGCAAGCTGGACCTCGTGCTCACCAACGCACCCTGGCTCGCCTGCCTTCTTGTGCTGCTGGCAAGCGTCGCGGTCTTCGCGCTCAGCAGCCTCATCAGCGCCAAGCTCTACCAGCACCGCGAGTTCTAGAAATAGACAAAGCCGCTACTCGAAGGAGAGGCTTTCTTGGTTGCCGTGGAGGTCACGGCAGATGCTGAGCTTTGCAGACTCAAAGTTCACGCGGCTGCGCCCGGCCTCCTTGGCCTCGTAGAGCAGGGCGTCTGCGTAGTCATACATGAGGTTGAAGTCGAAGGAGTCGGGCTCGCCCAAGGCGGCTCCCATGGTGATGGCGCAGGGGCGCTCGCCGCTGTTGATGGAGCGCATCACCCTGCTCCACAGCTGCGTTGCGTCCTGCGCGGCGTCCTCGTCAAGGCTGCCGGGCGCGTAGAAGACCGCAGCGGCAAACTCGTCTCCGCCCAAGCGCCCCACTAGGCTGTTGGCCGGGACCGCGCGGCTCAAGGCCTCTGCCATCGCAAGCAGCAGCTCGTCTCCGCGGGGGTGACCGTAGCGGTCGTTGTAGAGCTTGAAGTTGTCCAGGTCGATCACGCAGAGCATCACGCGGCAGGTCTCCAGCGCCGCGCGCTCCTGCACCGCGTTCACGAAGGCCTGGTGGTTGAGCACGCCCGTGAGAGAGTCCGCTCGCGCACCGCGCTCCCAGAAGTCAACGCTGCGGCGGGCCCGCTCTTGCTCCCGCTTGAGCAGCATGTTCACTGTGGCGGAATGCGCTGTGTCCACCACCGTCACGTTCACGCGCTGCTCGTGGGTAACAGAGTCGAAGTAGCGCCTCCCCAAGCAGATGACGTTGCGCTCGGAGCCGTCCTTGCGGCGGATGCGGTGTTCCATCAGCGCTTCCGGGCCCTTTTCCAGCTGCTTTGCCACCAGCGAGAAGTAGAGCTCCGCGTCTTCTGGGAAGATCAGGTCGATCTGCCGCGGGTGGAGGGCCTCGAGGTCCTCGCGCGTGTAGCCGGTGAGGCGGGTGAAGTCGTCGCCTATCTCGATGATGTAGTCGTTCTCGTCGAGCACGTACTCCACATACTCGACGGCAGCCAAGCCCTTCTCCGCACCCTCTTGGTACTCTGCCTGGGTAAAGCTGCGCGGCAGCGTGGCAACAGCGGGCTGCTGCTCTTGGCAGTCCTCTCCCACGTAACCCAGGTCGTCGAGCACGGCCAGGAACTGCTTGACGATGTACGGGTCGAACTGCGCCCCCGCGCAGCGCTGCAGCTCCGCGCGGGCCGCCCCCACACCCAGGGCGCTGCGGTACGGGCGGTCGTTGACCATGGCGTCGTAGGTGTCGACCACAGCCACGATGCGCGAGAGCAGCGGGATCGCCTCGGCCCTGAGACCGTCTGGGTAGCCGCTTCCGTCCCAGCTTTCGTGATGGTGGAGGATGCAGGGGGCGATCTCCCTCAGCTCATCCGAGGCCATGGCGATGCGGTAGCCCTTCTCCACATGCGAGCGCATGAGGTCCCACTCCTCGTCTGTGAGCTTGCCGGGCTTGTTGAGTATCTCCAGAGGAATGCCCAGCTTGCCGATGTCGTGCAGCAGGCACAGCAGCGCAAGCGAGCTTTGGTCGTAGTCAGAGAGCTCGAGACGCTCGCCCAGCTTGGCGGCGAGCATGCTCGTGCGGCGCACATGCGCCTCTGTGCCAGGGTCGCTTTCCTTGAGCGTCTGCTCAAGTGAGTCCAGCAGAGATGAGTGCGCAGAGTCTGGGTTGAGCATCTTCTGCACAAAGAGGCTGCGCTGAGCAAGGGAAAGCGCAGTGACGATGTCCGTCTCCTCATCACAGAGCTCTGCCACAGCGCTCTGGATCTTGAGCGAGCCGGTCCCGTAGTCCAAGCGGCCCATGATCGCCTCGACGTCCGAGCACAGCTCGTGGGCCTGCCGCTGGCCCATGTTCGAGCAGATGGCAAGCAGCGTCGCATCGTCCATGCGCGCGAACTCCGAGCCCGCGGGGAAGATCTCTCTCATGACAAGCGCAAGGGAGCGCACTGCCTCGTCCCCGCGGTCGCGCCCGACAACAGTGTTGAGCTCTGCCAAGCGGTTGAGGTCGAGCAGGCACACGCAGGCGGGGTAGCTCAGCTCCGCAGACAGGCGCGGCTCGTTGTTCTTCAGAGCCACCTTGTTCTGGAAGCCAGTGAGCGTGTCCACCGCAAGCGAGATGTCGATGAACACAAAGAGATAGCCCATGACGCGGTCTTTGGCATCCCTCAGGACCTTGAAGTCACAGCGGTACTGCTTCTGAGCACCGCCACCACGCACTGCCCAGCGGAAGGAGCGGTCGTCCAGCAGCTTGTCCAGCTGAACATCTCGCGCAAGGCCGCAGTTCTCTACAAAGTCGCCAAGAGTGTAGGTACTCCCATCTTGCACGCCAGAGAACATGAACTCCGCGTCTGCGTTGCTAAAGCACAGCAGGCCCTCGTTGTCGAAGAAGACAATGGGCTGGTTGAGGGAGTCGAGCACCTGGTTGCCAACGCGCTGCCTGAGCATGCGCTCTTGGAGCATGAAGTCGTTGATGCAGATGAAGCCCGCGCAGAACGGGTAGAGGAGCACAGAGAGGTCCAGCACCTCTATGGGGAAGTACAGGAACAGCGCGTTGACGAGCACAATGAGCGCGATCATCACGATGATAGGGATGTAGCGGGCATGGTAGACGCGCGGGGACATGACCGTGCGGTACACCAAGATGGCAATGCTGCAGGCAATCAGCACGTAGTCGAAGGCCAGGTGCATGTAATACGGCAGGAGCGGCACGTATTCCCAATACGGGGAGCCCTGGACGAGCTGTAGCTCATAGATCATCGCGTGGCCGGTGAAGGGATTGAGCAGAAGGCTTACGCAGTCCAGCACTCCCACGGCAATAAACGCCGCGAGGGCAAAGCGCTTGCGCCCCTCAAAGCCTATACCCTTTGAGCCGGCCAGGTACACAAGCAGGGTGAGCAGCATGACGTCGATGGCTGCAAAGTAGATGCTGGTGAACGCAGACATCGCAAAGAAGCTGCTGCTCAAGAGACTCGCGGAGTAGCTGGTCAAGACCACGAGCCCGGCAAGACAGCTACCGCCGAGGAGGTTGCTCCACTTGATCTTTGAGAAGAAGGCGAACAGGGAGAAGAGCAGGAGGGCAACAGAGAAGAGCGCCACGGCAGCGTTGAAGACGGTGAACATAGTTGAGAACTGCACCTTGGGAGCCCTTCGACGCAAACCGCGCTTGCAGAATAATTCCATAGTGTAACAGCTATGAGGGGCATCCCTATCCGCGCGAACAATCAGCCAAGAAACGAGCACAGATGGCGGTTGCATAAGGGAGGGCAGAGGTCCTGCAAAACCTCTGCCCTCTGGGGAGCCGCAGGACGTCGATGCAAAGGAAAGGAGGTACGCCCTGCTGCAAGTATGGAGTGGGCTTCCGTTGGCTTATGGAAAGACGAAAGTCCATACGCTGATATTCTAAGCGTTTGCAGTTTGAGTGTCGAGGTTTAATCGCTTCTAATGTCAGTAACGGAAAGATTTATACCTCTCATCCCCCTAATCGCGCTCAGATAGCAGAAGAGCCCGGGACACAAGGCCTCGGGCTCTTCCTCAAGAACTCGCTACGGCAGCTTAGATGCCTGCAAAGCCCTTGGAGGGGTCGGAGTCGCCAACACCAATGCCAGTGTCGCCGGCCTCGTTGCCGGTGCGCTTGGTGGAGGTGTAGCCGGCCCATGCGCGGGCCATGAACTTGCCCTTAACGAAGAAGACCTGGGCCTTCATGATGTCGGCCTGGGTCAGGCCGACGGCCTCGAGAGCGGCGGCCTTGTCGGCGCCCTTCTCGACCTCGGCGTTCAGGAGAGCGGCGATGTCCTTAGCGTCCATTGCCATGATTTCGTCGTGAGTCATATTTCCCCCCTTGTTTGTCTAGGTGTGGCGCGTGGCCGTTTGACCACGCGCCGGGTTACGGTTGCTATTATAGCTGGAAGAGAACCATCGGGCGGTCGAACTCTGCCATCTTGGCGACCATCTCCT
>JBJEHM010000007.1:0-1560 GCA_051876075.1 Coriobacteriales bacterium | reverse complement strand
GCCTCCGGTCGAAATGACGTGTTGAAGGGCTTTCAGCGCCTCCGGTCGAAATGACGGTCCGGGGCGGTGCCTGTGCCCTGCTGGTTGATGACATCGCTCCGGGGTTGGCACCTCGTTAGAGCCATTGTTGGTAGACGCAGTCAGAAACGACGAGGGCCCCGGCGCGATGCCGAGGCCCCCTGTCACCCTATGGGGTTGGACTTAGAAGGTCACGCCCTTGTCATGGACATGGGAGGTGCGGCAGCCCTCTGCGCACTCGATCAGAGCGACGGGGTCGGCGTTCTTGAAGACCTGACGGCAAACCATGCATGCGCAGGTGTACTTGTCGCCGTCCTTGCCGATCTTCTCGTTGTCTGCGTACCACTGGATGGTGGCGGGGGCGACAACCTTGGACTCAGCAGCGCGGGCCTCGATCTCGGAATAAGCAACCATGATGAACTCCCTCTTGACTCTCTCTTGACTTGCCTTTTGCAAATCAACTTGCAAACGAGTCTACGAGGGCAGCCTTTAGCGAGCCTAAAGTTTCGCATGTTGTTTGCAAAAGTTTTTGCAAACACACTGCAGGCTTGCAAGCTAGCGCGAGAGCCAGCGCTCCACGTCCTCGAAGGCATAGCTGCCATCCGTGCCCACCACGAGCCAGTTCTCCTCGCCGGCAAACTCCTCGTCATAGCAGCTGATGGCATAGGCGTTCTCGAAGGCCTCGAGCAGCAGCTCCATGAAGGTGTTGAGCAGACCTGGCCCCACTTCAGGGACAACGGCGTTGAGCAGGTAGAGCCCGCCGGGCACCATACAGCGCTTGGCCTCTTCCAGCGCCGCGCGCGTGAGCAGGGCCACCGTGGGGTCCGCCCCGCCAAAAGAGTCGTTGATCACCACGTCGTAAAAGCCCGGGGGAGCCTGCCGCAGATACTCCAGCCCGTCCTGCTCAAAGCAGCGAAGGCGCCTGCTGCCACCCGCGCCGTGCTTGCGCTCCAGCTCGTCCACGAAGAAGTGCTTGCGCGCGATCTGCACGATCGCCGGGTCGATCTCCACCACGTCGATGGAGGGGCCACCCGGCCTGCTGCTGAGCAGGTGCTTGGGGTACGAGAAGCCCCCGCCTCCCAGCATGAGCACGCGGTTGACCGGTATGCCCGGGTCGAACATGTGGTCAAAGCCGCGGTAGTACTCGAAGACGGGCTCCATGCGGCGGCGCCCCAGGTAGCTGGCAGACTGGAAGCCCCCGCCCACATACAGCACGCGGACGGGCGTTCCGTCGTCTGTCTGCATGGTGAAGACCTCTGCCTCGCCGAACATCGAGGGATAGCTGTGCTCGTCGCGCTGCATGCGGCCCCACAGGCGGCGCCCCACCACGAATGCGGCCGCGCCCAGCGCGCTTGCCGCCGCCAGCACCGCCGCCTTGCCAACAACGCCCTTGCCCATTGCTCCTCCCCTGCTCGACAACAGCTGCATTCTCCCACAACTGGGGACAGGCGCAAAAAGAGGGTGCCGTTAGACCTGAATGGAGCTCAACCCCTCTGCACGTCATCTCGACCAAGCGAGCGAAAGCGAGCGCGTGGAGAGATC
>JBJEHM010000006.1:0-6397 GCA_051876075.1 Coriobacteriales bacterium | reverse complement strand
GCCGGCAACTCCTGCTACCTGCCGCGCATCTCGTCCATGGCCTGCATGCTGGGCGACGCCTGCGTCATGGACTGCTCGCAGTTCCTGCCGGAGCGCTATGACGACCCGCGCTACGTGGTGCCGGAATACTGCATCATCTGGGGCCACCAGCCCTTCTACTCCAACGCAGACGGCTTCTACGGCCATTGGATCACCGACCTCATGAAGCGCGGCATGAAGGTGGCCGTGGTCGACCCGCAGCTCACCTGGATCGCCGCCCGCGCGGGCAAGGACTGGCTGCGCGTGCGCCCCGGCGGCGACGGCGCGCTGGCCATGGCCATGCTCAAGGTCATCTGCGACGAGAAGCTCTACGACGCCGACTTCTGCGACAAGTGGGTCTACGGCTTGGAGGCCGTGTGCGATCGCGTGGCGCAGCTCGACCTCGACGAGCTCTGCGAGCGCGCCTGGGTGCCCAAGGAGGACGTGGTCCGCGTGGCGCGCACCTATGCAAGCTCCAAGCCCGCCGCCATCCAGTGGGGCGTGGCGCTGGACCAGCAAACCGGCGGCCAGCAGGCGGCCCATGCGGTCGTGGCGCTGTGGACCATCACCGGCAACCTGGACGTGCCCGGCGGCAACGTCATCGGCCGCGCCTGCTGGGGCATCGAGCAGCCCAACTGGGTGGGCAACTGGGGCTACGACGAGCTCATCACGCCGGAGGAGCACCTCATGCGCATCGGCGTGGAGCGCTACCCCATGTTCGGCGCCGGCTTCAAGGTCATGAGTTCCAACGCCACCATCGAGGCTTGGCAGACGGGCGACCCCTACAAGCCCAAGGCGGCGTACTTCGCCACCAACAACTTCCTGGCCACCATGGGCGCCCAGGCAGAAAAGCAGCTCGAGTGGTACAAGGAGCTGGAGTTCGTGGTGGTCGAGGACCTCTTCATGACCCCCACCATGATGGCCCTGGCAGACGTGGTCCTGCCAGCCGCCACCTACGCGGAGCGCGACGGCTTTGGCGGCCTCAACCCTTACCGCATCTCCTGCATCAACAAGGCCATCGAGCCCGTGGGAGACACCAAGGCAGACAACACGATCTTCCTAGAGCTGGGCAAGCGCCTCACAGACGCCATCCGCCCGCAGAACGCAGACATCGCCTACCCCTGGGACGACGTCCAGGAGATGTGGGACTACGCGCTGGAGGACGGCGGCTTCACCTGGGAGGAGCTGCGCGAGTGCACCTGGAAGTACCCCGAGTTCCAGTACCGCAAGTACGAGACCGGCGGCCTGCGCAACGACGGCAGCCTGGGCTTCCAGACAGAGACCGGCCGCGCCGAGGTCTACTCCATGGTCTTCCACCACACCCAGTGGTCCGGCCTCGACCCCCTGCCCTCCTACGTTGAGCCGGCGGAGAGCCCGTATTCCGCGCCGGAGGACCTGGAGGAGTACCCCTACATCGTCACCAGCGGCGCCCGCGTGCCGCACTTCTTCCACTCCGAGCAGCGCCAGGTCAAGAAGCTGCGCGCCCTGCACCCGGACCCGCTCTGCTACATCCACCCAGAGACTGCGGCCAAGCACGGCATCGCGGACGGCGACTGGATGTGGCTGGAGAACAAGCACGGCAAGTGCAAGTACAAGGCCTCCTACAACGAGAGCTACGACCCCCGCGTCATGCAGTGCGAGCACGGCTGGTGGTTCCCGGAGCGCAAGGACCAGGCCGAGGAGAACCTCGAAGACGAGAAGAAGGGCCTGTTCGGCACCTTCGAGTCCAACATCAACAACCTGGTGCCCTTCGACGCGGGTGTGTCCGGCTTTGGTGCGAACTACAAGGCAATGATGTGCAAGATCTACCGGGCCTAGGCGCCCGCAAAGGAGCGATAGAGATGTCAATCCACGGAATACTCGTCGACGTCAACTACTGCACCGGCTGCGAGGCCTGCGTGGTGGCCTGCCAGCAGGAGTGCGGCTTCACCGAGAAGGAGTACGGCCTGCGCATCACCAAGCTGGGCCCCCTCCCCATCGAGGCCGATGAAAAGCATTGGCAGTACGACTTCATCCCCCAGTTCACCGAGTGGTGCGACCTGTGCCAGGAGCGCACTGCCAAGGGCAAACAGCCCAGCTGCGTGCAGCACTGCCAGGCCCAATGCCTGGAGTGGGGCGAGGTGGGCGAGCTCGCCCGCCAGCTCGACGCGCCCAAGAAGTTGCTCGTGGCGCTGGGCGAGGCGTAGAGACACGCGCCGATCACAAGGTTCTGATGCCGCTGCTGGCAGGGAGGCCGGGCGGCATAGGAGAAGCGTCCCGAGGGGATGAGCCCTTTGGGACATGCCAGAAAAGGAGGAAACAATGGGAAACAGCGCTGCAAAGGACAAGGTCCCCGCGCGTGCATGGCTCGTCTTGGTGGGTCTCTACCTGCTAAGCGTCTCCGCGGCCATGTTCTGGTTCTCGCCGCCGCCCATCGCGGGCGCCATCATCGGGGCCTACCTGGTCCCCGCGGGCGTTGAGAACATCCAGGGCACCTTCGGCACGCTCATGAACTACCTGGCGTGGTCAGCCCTGGTGGGTGCCATCTGCGCGTCGTTCATGCTCAACAAGATCGGCATCAAGTGGACCGTCATCATCGCAGGCGTCCTGCTCATCGCGGGCAATGCGGTCGCGGCCCTCTCCGGCACGGACTTCACGATGCTCGTCGCCAGCCGCTGGGTTGGTGGCTTTGGCGTGGGCCTGAT
This sequence comes from Coriobacteriales bacterium, assembly GCA_051876075.1. Taxonomy (GTDB): domain Bacteria; phylum Actinomycetota; class Coriobacteriia; order Coriobacteriales; family QAMH01; genus W2P13-069. Next base: position 3,695 of record JBJEHM010000006.1, on the reverse strand, counting down.
GGGCGCCTCCGCATCCACCTGCATCTCCCTGTGGTTCCCCGATTCCCACCGCGGCGTCGCGGTCTCCATCTGGGCCACCTGGGTTCCGGTTGCCATGCTCATCGGCTTCAACATCATCGGCGGCGTGGCACTTGCCACAGATGTCCACAACATGTGGTGGATCGTCGGCGGTTTCACACTGGTGTCCTTCATCGTGTTCTTCGCGGTCTACCGTGACCCAGACGGTGCCTCCATCTCCATCGAGCGTACCCCCTACCTCGAGGGCCTCAAGCACCTCAAGAGCCGCCAGGCCATCGCCATGCTGGTGTGCTTCTTCCTCTACACCTACCTGTCCAACATCTTCACCACCTACAACTCCACCTACTTCACCAACGTCCTGCAGCTCGACGCCGGCTTGGCCAACCTCTGCGCTTCTGGCGCGTTCTCATTCGCCATCACGGCGCCGCTGTTCGGCATCATCTTGGACAAGATCCCCTCTAACAAGAAGTACCTGATGATCGTGGCCGGCACCGTGCTTGAGATCGCCGCCATCTGCCTGGCCTTCCGCGACATGTCCATGCTGCACCTGGGCATCCTCACCGCAGCCATCGCCCTGGGCAACGTCCTGCTCGTAGCCAGCATCCGCCCGCTCATGCCCGGCGTCGTGGCCAAGGGCGGCTACACAGCCGTCAGCTGCGCGATGTCCTCCATCGTCTTCCTGGGCTTCTTCGGCCAGGTGTTCACAAGCTTCTTCGGCACTGTGGCCGACTCGGTGGGCTGGAGCTCCGCTGCCATGATGGTGGGCCTGCCCGTGGCGATCGTCATGTTCCTCACCGCCCTGCTCTGCTACCCGCCCAAGGTCAAGGCAGCCCCGCAGGAGGACGCCCAGTAACACGCGCGCAACGCGCACCGCAAACCGGTTGCACGCCGGCAATGGGGCCGGCTGCACATAGAAAGGAACTGGAAGATGTCTGAAGTTAAGAAGACCCGCGTTATCGACGACAACATGCACTTCCTCCCCACCAACCTCTTCAGCGACGAGAAGATCCTCAACGGCTTCCTGTACTCCGCCCCCATCACCATGGGGATGAAGGCCTTCCTCGCCAAGACCCCGGACGGTGCCAAGGACCAGATCGTGCTGGCCATGGACGAAAGCGGCGAGGAGATCTTGAACTACGTCGACGGCGACTACACGCTCGAGACCAAGATCCGCGCCATGGACGAGGCCGGTGTGGACATCGCCATGCTGCGCATGCCCGTGTGGCAGGAGTGGCTGCCGCTTGAGATGTGCAAGATCGTCAACGACCAGGCCGCCGAGATGTGCCGCCGCTCCGAAGGCCGCCTGGTGGCCAACGCCGTGCTGCCGCCCTTCGGCCGCAAGGAGGACATCGACGAGCTCAAGCGCTGCCTTGACGAGCTGGGCATGGTGGGCGTGCAGTTCGCCTGCTGCTACGGCGACAAGTTCCTCGACGACGAGATCTTCCGCGGCTACATGAAGGTCCTCAACGAGTGGAACGTCCCCGCTGTCGTGCACCACACCCCCGGCCAGAACGCCTTTGCCAACTTCGAGGAGTACACCGTCCTGCGCCGCGAGCTGGGGCGCCTCAACGTGCAGGCCGCCGCTGTGGGCCGCGAGATCTACTCCGGCATGTTCGACGAGTTCCCCAACCTCAAGTTCGTCCACACCATGCTCGGCGGCAACTGGTTTGGCCTGCAGCAGATCCTGGCGCCGCACACCTCCACCAAGAAGAAGGAGGCCATGAACCGCCTGGCCACCAACGTGGACCGCGAGGCCTACGACCGCTACCTGGCCAACAACATCTACTTCGACGCCTGCCACGCCATGAGCTGGGGCAAGGCCCAGCTGGAGTGCGCTGTCAAGGTCCATGGTGCCGACCACATCCTCATGGGCTCCTCATTCCCCGTCTTCTACGAGTGGCTGGCCCGCTCCGTCGAGGCCATCGACGCGCTCGACATCACCGATGAGGAGAAGGATCTCATCAAGGGCGGCAACGCGGCCCGCATCTTCAAGCTCTAGGGTTCTCGCTTTTGCCGGGCGGCCCGTGCTGAGAGAGGGCCGCCCGGCAGGGTTCCCAGCAGCCCCGCATGTGGCTGCTGCATGTATCGGCGCCCCCGGCTCCGCTTTCCCGCGGGATGGCGGCACGGGGGCGCACTCCGTTTTGGCTGCGTGCAGGCCCTGCGCGAGAAGCGCTTCCCGCACGCCCGTCTAGCACAAGGAGGCGGATTGAGATGACCCGTCCTGATGTTAGCTCTGCTGTTCCCGCGGCCAACGAGCCCGCGAGTGCTGCCACCCCCGCTGCCGATCAGAGGGTTCCCGGGAAGGCCTGGGCCATGCTCGCAGTGACCTACCTCTGCAGCGTGTGCGCACCGCTGTGCCAGTTCAAGGTGCCGGCCTCTGCCTCGTGGCTCTTCCAGGTGTACGGGCCCCTGGGCCTCGACCCAGTGACCTTTGGCCTGCTGATGAGCGCCCTCTCCATCATCGGCGTGGTGCTGGCCTTCCCCGCCGCGTGGATCGCCAAGGGCATGGGGCTCAAGAACACCATCCTGCTCTCCATGGGATGCCTGTGCGTTGGCTGCATTGTCTTCGGGCTCGCGCCCAACGTGCCGGTGCTCATGGCGGGGCGCTTCCTCGAAGGCGTGGGCCTGGGGCTCATCGGCGTCGCCGCACCCGCCTGCGTCACCGTGTGGTTCCCGCCGCGCAAACGCGGGCTGGCCTTGGGCATCTGGGCCACCTGGGTGCCGCTGGGCTCGGTGCTGGGCTTCAACGTGATCCCGCTGCTCGCTGGCATGGGCGGGCTGCAGCTGCCGTCCTTCGCGCTGGCGGGCTTGTGCGCCGTGGCGCTCGTCCTCTTCGCGCTGGTCTTCCGCATGCCCGCGGGAGAAGCTGGCGACATGGGCATCGACGGCTCCTTCGGCAACGCGCTCAAGCTCCTCAAGAACGAGCGCATCATCGTGCTCGGCATCGTGTTCTTCCTCTTCGCCTTTGCGGTGATCGGCATCGAGAACACCTACTACAACACCTTCCTGGAGACCCAGCTGGGCTTCAGCGCGCAGGCAGCGGGCTCACTCACGTCGCTGACCATGCTCATCTCGCTCGTCATCGCTCCCCTCACCGGCTTCATCACAGACAAGCTGAGCCTGGCGCGCAAGTACGTGGTGGGCATGGTGATGATGGCGCTGCTGCTGGTCACGGGCTGCATCATGTTCCACACCGGCTCCAACGCGCTGGCCGTCATGTGGGCGGTCATCATCCTGCAGGGCATCGGCGCCGGCATGTGCGGCGGCAGCCTGAGGCCCATGGCCCCCATGCTGGTGCGCAACTCCGCCATGGGCGCCACCATGGCCATGGCGCTGCTCCAGTTCATGCAGAACCTGGGCTCTTCTCTGGGCTCACCCATATTCGGAGCCGTCATGGAGATGCTGGGCTGGGAGGCAGCCGGCATCGTCTTGCAGGTCCCCTGCTACGCGCTGGCGCTCTTCCTGTGCCTCTACTCCCTGGTAAAGACCAAGGCCCCCGCCCGCACAGGAGAAGAGCGCTAAGGGCACCCTAGGGGCTAAGCCCACCAAGCCTCTGCACCCAAGTACCTCCTTGCCAGCTACCTGGGACTCTAGCGAGGATTGCCCGAAAGACCGGGATCCCCTCCCCCGCCATCTGAGGCAAGGCGGTTGTGCGGCAGGACTGCGTACTCCAAGGG
>JBJEHM010000005.1:0-6410 GCA_051876075.1 Coriobacteriales bacterium | reverse complement strand
CTAGCGGGCGCAGCGGCTGCCGCCCCCACTCGCTTCATGGCCCCCGCAGGGCGGAGCGATGCATTGCCGGATGCCACCGCCTCCGCGCAACGTCGCCCCCTGCGCGCCACACGCCGCATAGCTCCGCTTTCGCCGGTGCCGCCCCCCCGCGCCGTCGCCTCTCGCTTGCGGTTGTTGTTTTCGCTCACAAACCGGCCTTGTGGTTGGTCTTTCGCACAAAAACACCAACCACAAGGCCCAAACAGAAGGCGAAACACCAACCACAAGCGCGGGGAGCGGGACCGGGGAGGGGGCGGCAACCTCGAGCCAGAAATGGATTCTTTGCGGAGAGTTGCATCCGAAGGCAACCGCTTGGTTACAAGGCTACGCCACTCGACTCAGACCCGTGTTTAATGCACCCACCTTGGCCGGGCGCCGATATGCGACTTTGCGGTTCCACACACGATGCCAGACTACTGACTCGCGCCAATAGGTTTGCACGTGAAACAACCACGCGACAGTTGACTGGAGGTGCCATGGCTTTCTGCTTCTCTCATCAGACCCTTCTTCAGATGTGGATCCACGCCAGCCGCGTCGAGGCTCGCACCCGGCAGCAATCTGCGCTGCTCGCACGCGAAGGCCGGGGCCCGCTCCCCATGTCGTCAGAAGCCGCCTGCTCGCTGCTTGCCAGCGAGCGTGTTTCCGCTCTGCCGCCGCTCTCCTGCAAGAAGGCAGCGGTGCTCTCTGCAGCGAAGAACCTCGGGGCAGCGGAGCCCTTCCATCTTCTGGCTCCCATGCGTGGTCAGCGCAGGGTTCAAGGCGGATACCGCTGCCATTCTGCCAGGGTGTGCGAGGCTCCCAACCTGTTCATCCCGGTCGGCGAACACGCTTTGCTCGGGACACCTGCTCTCTGCCTCCTGCAGATGGCGAACATCCTCGATGAGCTCAGCTGGCTCGTCCTCGCCTACGAGTTCTGTGGCAGCTATGTGCTCGACCCCAAGGCGCCAAAGGGTTTCATGAGTCGAGATCCCCTGACCACGGCCGATGAGCTGCAGGAGCTTGCCAACACCCTTTCGGAGAACCGCGGCTCGGGCAAGGTGCGCAAGCTGGTGCGCTACCTGGCTGACGGCTCCGCATCCCCCAAGGAAACGGGCATCGCACTCGCCCTGACGCTCCCGCGAGCTATGGGCGGGTATGGCTTCACGTTGCCGCAGCTCAACCACCCCGTTGAGCTGAGCATGCAGGGGCGCGCGCTCTACGGTTGCTCGCATTGCAAGTGCGACCTGTTCTGGCCCGGCGTGGATGTCGAATATGATTCCGACGAAGAGCACGCTGGCGAGCAGGGAGGGGCGCACGACTCCCTGCGTGCTGCCGCCCTTGCAATGGAAGGCGTCGAGGTCGTCCACCTCTACAGCAAGAACCTTGCGAGCCTTTCGGCATTCGACGCGGCGGCGATGATGGTCGGCGCGAAGATCGGTGAGAAGCCTGCGCTGGCGAAGACCGGGAAAGAACTCCAGCGCTGGCGAGTGCAGAGTCGCCTGCTCGGCCACCACTCCCACCCATTTTAGGACGCCTGTCAGGCAGCGCGGGCTGGCGTTCTGGCCGCCCCTCCCTGTTGCGCCCTCACCGCCCCCGCGCCTCTCCCTCGCTTGTGGTTGGTGTTTTCACTCGCAAAACGGCCTTGTGGTGGGTGTTTTCAGCGGAAAGGCCCACCGCAAGGGCGGTTTGAGCGCGAAAACAACAACCACAAGGGCGAGAGAACTGACCGCTAGATGCTGCGGCCCATGGCGTAGGCGTCCTCCATGTAGCGCGTGTTGCGCACGGCACCGGCCTCGTAGACGCCCTTGGCCTCTATGACGCCCATCTCCCTGGAGCCCTTGAGGCAGGCAGCGAATCCGCGCATGCACTCGAGCGTGCAGTTCATCACGGTGCCGCTGTTCTCGGCGGCGGTCATGATGTAGTAGAACTCCTTGTCGGGGATGGCGGTCCATCGCGCCAAGCTGCGGTCGATGACGGCCTTGAGCTGGGCGCTGATCGAGTAGAAGTAGACGGGGCTGGCCATCACGATGACGTCGGCAGCCTGCATCTTGTCGAGAATGGCGGACATTCCGTCGGCGATGGCGCAGGCGCCGCCGTGATCGCGGCAGTAGTAGCACGCGCTGCACGGCGCGATTCCCTCACCGCGGACAAAGACCTTCTCGACGCTGTTGCCGGCATCGGAAGCGCCGCGCGCGAACTCGTCGCACAGCAGGTCGGAGTTGCCGCCTCTCCTGGGGCTGCCAGACAGGATGAGAACGTTCTTGGGCATGGTGGGTTCCTCCCTCTCGCTTTCGCTGACGGAGGGCATCATACGTTGCGGTAGCAGCTACCGCACAAGGGCCTTTGCGCACTATTCCTCCGGCACAAGGTTGCTGGCATACTCGACGCGCCCAGCAAGCACGTCGTCGTAGAAGTCCTGCTTGAAGTCGATGTAGTCGATCGAGGCCCGCACCTCGGCGAGCCGCTCCTCCAGCAGCGCGCGCTTCGCCTTCAGCATCTCCTTGCGCTCGGGGATGCTCGCCGGGCCCTGCAGGCAGAGCTGCGTGTACTGCTGCATCTCCGCGATGGAGAGCCCGCAGCGCTTGAGGCAGGCCAGGCTCTTGACCCACTCGATGTCCCGGTCGCTGAAGACGCGGCGGTTGGCATCATCGCGCTTGAGGTTGGGCACCAGCCCCTTGTTACAGTAGAACTTGAGCGTCTCGTAGGGCAGGCCGCACGCCTCGCAGGCCTCCTTCATCCCGTGCAGCCGCTCCGCAGCCGCGCGCGCTCCGGTCTTCGCCACCTTCTTCCCCCGATCATTCTCGAAACCTCCTCTTGTGCGGTAGCTGCTACCGCTTGGTACAACGGCAGAGTACCGCATCCGAGCATGCCCGCCAGGTGCGGCGGGCGCAGAAGGGAGAATCGTCATGGAGCACGTCACGCTGAGCAACGGGGTCGAGATGCCCGTCCTGGGCTACGGGGTCTACCAGGTCACCAGGGACGAGTGCGAGCGCTGCGTCCTGGACGCGCTGGACGCCGGCTACCGCCTGATCGACACGGCTCAGAGCTACTTCAACGAGGAGGAGGTGGGCTCTGCGATCGCCAAGAGCGGCGTTGCGCGAGAGGAGGTATTCCTCACCAGCAAGGTCTGGCTCGAGCACTACGGCTACGAGGCCTGCCGCGCCTCCGTGGAGGAGAGCCTGCGCAAGCTGGGAACCGACTACCTCGACCTCATGCTGCTGCACCAGCCCTTCGGCGACGCCTACGGCGCCTGGCGCGCGCTCGAGGACCTCTACGAGGAGGGGCACCTGCGCGCCATCGGCATCTCCAACTTCTACGTCGACCGCATGGTCGAGTTCGCAAACTTCAACCGCATCCGCCCCATGGTCAACCAGATGGAGGCCAACCCCCTGTGCCAGCAGGCCGAGCTCAAGGGCTGGGCGGAGAGGTACGGCATACAGCTCGAGGCCTGGGCTCCGCTCGGTGAGGGCCGCGGCGGGCTGCTCGGCAACGAGGTGCTGGCCGCCATCGGCGCGGCGCACGGCAAGACGGCGGCGCAGGTGATGCTTCGCTGGAACATCCAGCGCGGCGTGGTGGTGCTGCCCAAGAGCACGCACCGCGAGCGCATGGAGGAGAACATCGACATCTTCGACTTTGCGCTGAGCGAGCGGGAGATGGACGCCGTCGCCGCGCTCGACACCGGTGTGAGCCAGTTCTTCGACCACCGCGACCCGTCCATGGTGGAGTGGTTCGTGCGCATGGTCGAGGAGCGCAAGCGCAACAGCGACTGCACCAAGGAGCGCAAGACCTGGTAGCCACCCGCGCCGCCGAGGGCCTGCAGGTCTTGTGGTTGTTGTTTTGTGGGCGATTTGGGCCTTGTGGTTGTTGTTTTCAGCGGAAAGACCCGCCACAAGGCCGGTTTGCGAGTGAAACACCAACCACAAGCGCGCGTTGGCCAGTCTCTACTCGGAAGCCGGCGGAGATGCGGGCAGGGAGTGCAGGGCGCTTCTCAGCAGCAGGGCTGCGATGACACACGAGGCAACGTCTGCCACAGGCTGTGCCCACACCAGGCCGTCGAGTCCCAGTAGCGCATTCAAGACGAAGGTCGCAGGTATGTACACGAGCCCCTGGCGCGAGACGTTGACCAGCAGCGAGGCGCGCTCCGCCCCCATGCCCTGCAGTGCGTTGACCATCACGTAGAACACTCCGAAGAGAAAGCCCGTGCTCAGCAGGATGCGGGCAAAGCGGACGGCGTATTCCAGCGCCTCTGCATCTGTGAGGAAGGCCGCGCAGATCTGCTCGCACAGCAGGTAGCATGCGCCTGTGAGCGCCGCGCCAAAGCACAGGGCAAGCAGTAGAGAAAAGCGCAGCACCTCCTTGAAACGCTGCGTCATGCGCGCTCCCGTGCAAAAACCCAGTATGGGCTGCACACCCTGCCCCAGTCCCATGGAGACCATGCCGGTGACCATCGTGACCTTCATGGCGACGCCTATTGCAGCGAGGGGCAGGTCTCCATACACGGCTATCTGCATGTTCACAACCACCTGTGAGACGCTCATCAACAGGCTCCCCAGGGCGGCAGGGGCGCCGATCCCCAAGACGCTGCCGACCACGCCGCTGGCACCGCGCAACCCGCGTGGCGAGATGCTCAGCATGGAGGCACCGCGCAGGTAGAAGAGCAGGTAGTAGCACGCCGCCAGCATGTTGCCGGCAAAGGTCGCCCATGCCGCGCCGGCAACGCCCATGTCGAGCACCAGGATGAGGAGAGGGTCGAGCAGCACGTTGAGCACATTGCCTGCCGCCTGTCCCGCGACAGCCTTGCGCGGCTGACCCTCTGCGCGCAGCACGTTGGCAAAGGTCGTCGAGACAGCGGAGAAGGGGCCGGCAAGCGCAGCCACGGACAGGTAGCTCCGAGCAAGCTCCCAGGTGTCGGCGCTCGCCCCGATTAAGCTCAGCAGCGGCTCCATTCCCAGCAGGAACACCACGCTGAGGATGATTCCTGCAGCGGCGCTCCCCCAAAAGCACAGTGCACAGGCACTCTCTGCGCATCGGCACTCCCCGCGCCCCAAAGCGCGCGATATGACCGAGACCCCGCCGATGCCGAAGAGCTCGCCTATGGTCATGAAGAGCATAAACACCGGCATGGATAGGGAGACCGCCGCTACCTGAAGGGCGTCGTTCGTCTGCCCCACGAAGAAGGTGTCTGCCAGGTTGTAGACGAGCGCGAGCAGCATGGCGAACATCGAGGGCACGGCGTTGGCGAGAACGGTCTTTGCTATGGGGCCTGTTGCAAAGCTTGCCTCGAGCTTGTCCTGATCTTCCACGTGCCGACCTCCTGGGGATGACTCATCTGCCGCATCAGTTCCAGCTGTGCTGAAAAATCGCTTTGTGTTTGTGATTTAATTTGCAGATGCAAAGTAGTTTGCGCCAGCTGCGGCGTGCAGCCAATTGGCAAAGGGAGCGCATCTGCAAGCTAGTTGCCGCAATCGATGAACATGCAAAGCGGCATGAGAGGAGTGCCCATGGCAAACAAGAACGATCTGCGCTGGCAGCGCACAGAGCGGCACCTGCTCGAAGCGATCGCCTCTCAGATGACAGAGAAACCCCTCTCCAAGATCACGGTCACGGGGCTTTCACGGCAGGCCGAGATAAGCACTGCCGCCTTCTACCTGCACTACCGCGATGCACACGACCTCGCGCTTGCCTATACGGACAGCCTCGCTGGGTCCGCCCTGAGCAGCATCGCGAACCCGGGGAGCTTCTTCACTGAGCCCAAGGTGTTCGCCTCCCAGCTGGTCGACGCCCTTGCAGACGGGGAGTTGCAGAAGGCCATGGGGGCTCTGGCCGAGCAGGGCCTGGCGCCTCGCTTCATGGACTCGCTCGCAAAGCAGCTGGGTACCATCCTCGACGCCTGCGGGGCGGCAGAGCGCGGCCCAGAGGGCGACATCGTCCTCGCCTTCCTGCTGCATGGGACCGCGGCCGCCGTCATCAAGAACTCAGGCGACAACCCGGAGCTTCTCAAAGCCACCCTGGGCAAGCTGTTCGACAGCCTTGCCAAGGGCTCGCATGGCTCGTGACGATCCCTTTCGCGGCTGGGAGCAAGTCCCCCGCTCGCTCCGCCCTCGCTTGTGGTTGGTGTTTCGCCTTCTGTTTTGGCCCTTGTGGTGGGCCTTTCCGCTGAAAACACCCACCACAAGGCCGTTTTGCGAGCGAAAACAACAACCGCAAGCGAGAGGGAGGACGGCATCGCCAATCGAGGGGGTCGCGCATAGCCGCGCTGGCTTGCGAAAGCGTAAGCCTGCGCGGGCTTGCCCGTGCAGGCGGGTGCGCGTAGACTCGCGGTCATGCAGGGGGACAGGCCCCTTGCTCTCGACCCTCAAGGGGATGTTTTTTGGTCCTTGTTCTGTAGCGGA
>JBJEHM010000004.1:12277-26425 GCA_051876075.1 Coriobacteriales bacterium | reverse complement strand
GGCCGACCTCGTCCTCATGAAGGGCGGCTTTGACATCTGCCGCTACTCCAGCGTGGACCGCATCATCGAGCACAGCGCCGCCCAGTACTACGATGCGCTCAACGCCTGCACCCAGGGCTGGGAGCATGGGCGCAACAGCTACGCCCCCTTTGCCGAGTACTGGCTTGATGCCGTTCACCGCGCCTACGCGGCGCTTTTCGAGCAGCTGGAGCGCCCCGCCAAGGGCTCCAAGACCGAGCTCATCGTGGCCTGCCTCAAGAGGGCCGGCGCGCCGCTCTCAAAGCAGGAGCTGTGCCTGGCCCTGCCCGACGTGAGCATTGCGATGATAGAGAACGTGCTCGGCAAGCTGGTGAGGGAGGGGACGGTGGAAAAACAGGGCGCCAGCCGCGCCACCAGGTACCTCTACCGCCAGTGAGTGCGAAAGCGGGCCTGTAAGCCGGGTTCTGTCTTTGAAGGCGGTCATTTATCTAGGAGCGCCGTTGCCGGCGCCCTCAAGCAGGCAACCCGGACGCGAGCCGGGCCGGCCCATAGCGTCCCTATTTGCCCTTGCTCCGGATGGGGTTTGCCAAGCCGCCGCATTGCTGCGGCGCTGGTGCGCTCTTACCGCACCGTTTCAGCTTTTCTCGCGCAGCGTGGCGCGGGAGTCTTCTTTTCTGTGGCACTTTCCGTCGGGTTGCCCCGCCCGGCCGTTAGCCGGCATCCTGCCCTGCGGAGCCCGGACTTTCCTCATCACCCCAGGGGGTGCCGCGATCGCCCAGCCCGCTTTCGCAAGGAGCGATTGTAGCATCAAAGGCGGCAGTGGCGACGCTGAGCTCCGCGGGCAGCGGAAAGGCACGGCAATCCCGCCAGTGCCGCCGGCCGCGTGCGCGGCGTCACAGCCGCCCCACGGCCTCCTCCAGCTGCTCTGGGGTGATGGGTATCTCGATCATCTTGTGGCGGCTGAGGTCTCCGCGCACGCACTCCACGCTGCTCTTGGGCACAGAGAAGAAGGCGGCCAGCAGCTTGCAGACCGCCTTGGTTGCCTTGCCCTTCTCTGGTGCAGCGGTGACTTTGACAGAGAGCTCGCGCTCGCCGTTGGCATCCACCACCCAGCCGGCGACTGCGTCCTTGCCGGACTTGGGCGTGACGACGACGGCAACGCGCATCTAGTCGATGTCCTCGAGGAGCTCGTCCTCTGCCTGGGAGGCAGCATCCTCCTCTGCCGGCGCAGGGACGTCTGCCACGGTGGGCATGGCTGCCTGGACGCTGGCCTCGCTCACAACAGGCGGGTTGACGTCGGTGAACATGCGGTCTGCCTCTGCGCTGAAGTGCTCGAGCAGGGCGCGGTACTGGGCGCGGAAGTTGTCGCAGGAATTTGCCAGGGCGCCGGTCTCGTCGACGATGCGCTGCTTTTCGAGCAGGGCCTCGCGGATGAAGTCGCGGGCCTTCGCCTCGGACTCGCGGTAGATGCGCTCGCCTTCCGAGCGGGCCTCTTCCCTGAGGTTGTCCGCAGCGACCTTGGCCTCTGCCAGCATGGCGTCTGCCGCCTTCTGGGCAGAGATGAAGGCGTTGGAGATGGTGAGGTCCATGCTGCCCTTCTCTGCCAGCTTGGCCTGGAGCTCTGCCACAGCGGCCTTGGCAGCTGCAAGCTCCTCCTCTGTGGCCTGGGCCTGGGCGGCGATAGCGCGCGCCTGCTCTGCCGCAGCATGAGCCTGGGCCTCTGCAGCTGCAACGCGCTCGTCTGCCGCGGGGTCTGCAGGCTGCCCGGCGGCTGCCTCGAGCTGCTCCTTGAGCTGCTCGTTCTCTGTGACGAGGGCGTCGACTTCCTGGGCAACGCGCTCCAAGAAGACGTCGACCTGCTCCACATCGTAGCCGCGCAGGGAGTGCTCGAAGCCCTGCTGCTGGATGTCAAGTGCCGTGATGCTCATGCGCTCTTCCTTCCTAGGGGAGATACAACAGGAACCTGCCGATGAACCGCGCCGCAATCTGGAGGACCAGGATAGCGACGACGGGACTGAAGTCGATTGCCATGGCAGGACCGCCTATGGGCGGGATTATACGCCTGAAGAGATTCAGGAAGGGGTCGCACAGGCGCCCCAAGACGCGGTAGAGGTCTCCCACGATACCGGGCATGGTGGGAAGCCAGCTCATGAGTATGTAGACGATGATGAGGCCGACGTAGAAGTCCGCGGCGGCCATGAAGACGCGGTAGAGGATGAAACCCACCTTATGCTCCCAACTCTGCAGAGCGCTTGGCCGCGGCTGCAACACCGGCGGCGATGCCCTCTTCGACCCCTGCCTGCCCCATGGCCCCCAAGGCGGCAACGGTGGTGCCGCCGGGGCTGCTCACGGCCTTGATGGCCTCGTCGAGGTCCTGGCCGCTTTGGCGGAGCATGACAGCGGTCCCGTACATGGTGTTGAGCGCCAGCTGCAGCGCGCTTTCGTACTCGAGGCCCAGCTCGCAGCCCTGCTGCGCCATGGCCTTCAAGAAGAGCTCGAAGTAGGCCGGCCCGCTGCCGCTGATGGCGGTGACCACGTCCTGCTTGTCCTCTGGGACCACCACCGCACCGCCCATCTGCTCGAAGACGCAGCGCACAAGCTCCACGTTCTGCGCGCTGGCATGCTGGCCACCGCTCACACCGGACATGCCTGCGCCAACGGTGAGCGGGGTGTTGGGCATGACGCGCACGAGCTGCTGTGCCCCGCCCAGCGCTGCGGAGAGCTTTGCCGTGGAGACACCCGCCGCCACAGAGACCACCAAGGTGTCCTCACCCAAGCCGGCCTGGAGCAGCTCCGCTGCCACCTGGGGCACGATGGCGGGCTTGACGGCGATGAAGACGGTGTCTGCCGGCAGGGCCTGGGCGGCGCGCTCCACAGTGCGCACCCCAAAGCGCTCCTGCAGGGCGCGGCGCTTGTCTTCACCGGGGTTGGCCACGGTGATGTTGCAGGCCTCCATGCCCGGAATGCCCAGCAAGCCGGCGCAGACGGCAGATCCCATGTTGCCGCCGCCGATGATCGCAACGCGGCCCAGACCGCTTGCAAGCGTGCTCGTCATCGCAGTGTGCTCCAGACCCTAGATGATGCCCATGCTGCGCAGGTAGGCGCTCTCTTCGTCAGAGAGGGCGTCGCTGCGAGAGATGATGAAGACCTTCTCTGCTGCCTTGTCCACAGAGCCGTTGAGGGCAGAGGCCACGCCAAACGAGAAGTCGAGCACGCGCTTTGCGAGCTCCGGCTTGGTCTCCTTCAAGACGAGGACGACGATCTTGCCGGTGCGCGCTGCAGCGGCGACCTTCTCGACGTCTGCGTAGGCGCGTGCCTTGACGATTGCCAGGTGCTCCTCTGGCTTGAGGTGGCGGCTGCGGGCGATGACGCTCGAGGCGCTCAGGAAGGCCGGGTCCTCGGGGGTATCCCAGGTGGCAGAGGAGGCAGAGGAGCTGCTGCGCTCGTTGAACGAGCGAACCTTGCCGCTGTCTGCATGGCGAGACGAGCTGGTCCCGATGTTGGAGCCGTAGCCGCTGCGGCGCGCAAAGTACGAGTCGTTGCCGGAGTCATCGAGCGAGGCCACCTTGAGCTCCGGGTTGCCCTTGACGGTGACATGGGCGAAGTTGTCTGGGTTGTAGCTGTCAAAGCTCAACAGGTCCTGGTCGTGCGCAGGCTCCTCGTAGGGTTCGTCGTACGCGTCATAGCCCTGCTCTTGCTCGGGGGCGTAGTCGTCGTAGCCCTGCTCGTAGTCTTGGCCATAGCCCTGGTCAAAGCCCTGGGCTGCATCGTCTTGCCATTCTGGCTGGGAGCCAAAGCCCAGCTTTGCCTTCATGTTGTCGAAAACGCCCACGTTTCCTCCGCTTGTATCTGGTAGACCCCGCCCGCCTGCGCAGGACCTAGAACTCTGAGCTGAAAATCCTCCGGCCGATCCTCACCATGGTCGCGCCCTCGGCGATCGCCTGCGCGTAATCCTGGGACATGCCCATGGAAAGCTCGTCTAGTTGGATGGTATCACGGCTGCCATAAGCCGTTTTCATCTTCTCATTGACATTCCTCAATCCCTCGAAAACTCTGCGGGCCTGCACCGGGTCCCCAGCCGGGGCCATGGTCATGAGGCCGCGCACGCGCACGTTGGGGCAGCCGCAGGCCTCCTCCAGCAAGGCGGGCAGCTGGGCCGGCGCAACGCCCCCCTTGGACTCTTCTCCAGAGATGCTCACCTCCATGAGGATGTCCTGGGTGACGCCGAGCTTTGCGGCCTCCTTCTGGATGGCCTGCAGCAGCGAGCTGCGGTCCACAGAGTGTATGAGGCAGGCCTTGCCCACCACCTCGCGCGCCTTGCGCGACTGCAGCTGGCCGATGAGGTGCCAGCGCGCCTGGGGGTACAGGGCGTGCTTCTCTGCAAAGGGCTTGGTGCGGTTCTCGCCAAAATCGAGTGCACCCGCGGCGATCGCCTGGGCCACCACGGGGGGCTCGACGGTCTTGGAAACAGCCACGATGCGCAGCTCCTGCGGGTCGCGGCCGCATTCGCGGCAGATGCGTTCCACATCCGCCACAGTGGCGTCCCAGCGCTCCTTGAGTGTTGTCATGGTGTGGTCACTTCCTCTTGAGGTAGCAGAGCGCGCCGTGGCGGCCGGTTGTGCCGCCGTCAGCGCGGTACGAGAAGAATTCGCCGTTGCGGCAGCTGGTGCAGCGGGCCGCATGGACGATGCGCTCTGGGCTGGCCCCGGCCTGCAGCAGGCTGGCGCGCACAGCCGCGCCGAGGTCGAGGCGGCGGTTGCCGGCATCGCAGGCCGGCCCAAACGCCGCCGTGAAGCGGTCCAGGACCTCCTGCGAGGTCTCGTAGCAGCAGGGGCCGATATGCGGGCCGATGTAGAGGTTGCACTCCTGCGGCGCGCAGCCCGCCGCAGCTGCCAGCGCGCCCAGGCCCTTGGCGGGGATGCCTGCCACCGCACCGCGCCAGCCAGCGTGCACCACGGCAAAGGCGCCCCCGGGGGCGGCCGCTATGACGGGGACGCAGTCTGCAAAGCACAGCAGCACCGGGACTCCCTCGCGCGTGCAGACGATGCCGTCTGCGCCCTCGCGCGCCCGGCGGGCAGAGGCCTCCAGGTCATCCCCCAGCTCGACGACATCGCAGCCGTGGACCTGATTGGGGTTGACGAGGAGCGGCATGTCCTGCTGGCTGACGCCGGCTGCCTCCATGAGCAGGCGGCGGTTGGCGGCAACGCTCGCGGGGTCATCGCCCACGTGGTCGCCCAGGTTGAGGCTGCCGTAGGGTACGCTGCTCATGCCGCCCGCGCGCCCCGTGAAGGCGGCGAGCAGGCCGCAGGCGTCCAGCAGCCCCTGGTCGAGCAGGAGCTGGACGCTATGCCCTTGTGCAGAGAAGGAGACCTCTGCCAGCTGGGGGGCCGGCAGAGGTCCTCGTTGGTACGTCATGGCTTCCTTTGCGCTGGGAGCGGACTAGTAGCGGTTGCGCTTGAGGAAGTCGGGGATGTCGTCGTCGAACATGGAGTCGACGCTGGACTCGGTGACGGGCTCTGCGTAGCGCGCGCGCTGGGTGCTTGCCTGCGGGGCGCCGTAGAGCGGGTTGACCGGGGCGTTGAGCGGCATCTGCGGCTGCTTTTCCATGCCGTCGAAGCCGGTGGCGATGACGGTGACGCGGATGGCGTCGTCCATGGAGTCGTCGATGACGGTACCGAAGATGATGTTGGCGTTCTCATCCGCAGCGGAGTTGATGATGTCAGAGGCCTCGGAGATCTCTGCCAGGCCCATCTCGGAGTTGCCGGTGATGGAGAACAGAATGCGGTCTGCGCCCACGATGGAGCTCTCCAGCAGCTTGGAGCTGATGGCCTGGGTGGCTGCGTCTGCAGCGCGGTTCTCTCCAGAGGCGATGCCGATGCCCATCATCGCAGAGCCGGAGTCCTTCATGATGGAGCGGACGTCTGCGAAGTCGAGGTTGATCAGACCGGGAATGGTGATGAGGTCCGTGATGCCCTGGGTGCCCTGACGCAGGATGTCGTCTGCGATGCGGAAGGCGTCGAGCATGGAGGTGCGCTTCTCGATGACCTGGAGCAGGCGGTCGTTGGGGATGACGATGAGGGTGTCGACCTTCTGCTTGAGCAGGGCGATGCCCTCCTCTGCCTGGCTCATGCGCTTGCGGCCCTCGAAGCCGAAGGGCTTGGTGACGATGCCGACCGTGAGCGCGCCGATCTCCTCCATGGCGATCTCTGCCACGACGGGGGCCGCACCGGTGCCGGTACCGCCGCCCTCGCCAGCGGTGACGAAGACCATGTCTGCGCCCGCGAGGGCCTCGCGGATCTCTGCGCGGGACTCCTCTGCAGCCTGGCAGCCGATCTCTGGGTTGGCGCCGGCACCCAGGCCGCGCGTGAGCTCCTCGCCAATGTGGACGGTGCGGTCTGCATCGGACATCATGAGCGCCTGGCGGTCCGTGTTGATGGCGATGAACTCAACGCCCTTGACGCCAGCCTCGACCATGCGGTTGACAGCGTTGGTTCCGCCGCCGCCGACACCCACAACCTTGATGACGGCCAGATGGTCGCTTCCTTCGTATTCGGACATTGCCAGCTCCTCCGTTTTGCGTTTAGTTAGTTCATTGAGAGCAGGCTGGGTGCAGCGCGACCCGAGCCTAACTTTTCGCATTGTACCCCAATGTAGACAATCATGAAGACCCCAACGCCGCATCCTTCACCAGCAGCGCCAATCTTTTTCACACAATGCCCACAGGTGCTAGGCGCTGGTGCGGTAGGTGGGGCGGTCGGGGACGCGGACGTTGATGTAGGAGATCTTGCCTTCGTACTTGTCGAGCAGGGTCCAGATGTCCGCCTCCTTGAGCTCGATGTCCTCTGCCACGCCAAATGCCACCTCGACGCCGCCCTTGAGCGTGAGCGAGGTCTTGACGGCGCTTTCCGCGGAGATGCTCTTGATCTGCTCGGCGAGCTCGGGGGATACCTGGTCGAACACCGCCAGCGCGTTGAGTATGCCTTCGTCTGTGACCTCGCTGCCGGCAACGGGGGAAGCCATGTTGGTGTCCACGTCCAGGATGCGGCGGTAGTTCTTCCAGTCTTCCTTGGTGGCGGCAGAGAGCCAGGCCCCGTCTGTGGAGACGACCCAGATGCTCTTGGAGTTGATCTTGACCGCCGCAGAGGGCGTGCGCTCGGTGACGTTGATCCTGATGGTGTGCGGGAACTGCCTCGTGATGGTGGCGTCCTGCACCCAGGGGTGCTCCTTCAGGCGCGAGCAGATGCCGTCCACGTCGAGCCTGAGCAGGGTGGAGTCGTCCGGCACGGCGGCGAGCTGCGTGACCTCCTGGTCTGTGAGGTGCTCCACGCCGCTCACGGTGACCGTCTCCACGGCGAGCAGGTTGGAGCGGTAGACGAAGATGCTGCCAAAGACCAGCAGCAGCACGGCGGCGATGACGGCGGCGATCTTGAGAACGTACGAGAGGTAGCGGCGGCGCGCTCGTGCGGCACGCTCGGCGCGCTCGGCGGCGCGGATGTCGCCCACACGGCGGCCGCGGCCGGCGGCCGCGTCATCCAGCTCGCGGTTGCGGCGGCGCTGGTCGCTCTGGGAGACAGCCATGTCCTGCGTGCCGGCGGGAGCGCTGCTGCGACGGCTCGACGACTGCCCGCTGCCGCTGCGGCGGGAGCCTCGCTGGCCGCTGCTGCCCAGGTCCGGCATGGGCTGGCGCCTGCTGCTGCGGCGCTCCTGCTCCTTGCGCACGGACTTGCGCTTGGGCTGCTCGGAAGACACGGGGGCAGAGGCGCCCCGTGCGCTGCCTGCAGAGCTCTTGCGTTGTGAGGAGGCCCGGACGCTAGTCCTGGAACCCGAGGAACCTGACCTCCGGCTGGAGCTCGACGCCATGCTTCTCCCTAACCTTGTCCTGCGCAACGCGCATGAGGCTCAGCACGTCTTGAGCCGTGGCGCTGCCGTTGTTCACGATGAAGTTGGCGTGGACGGGAGAGATCTCCGCCCCGCCGCACTTGAGGCCCTTGAGGCCGCAGCTTTCGATGAGCTCTCCGGCGCTGGCGCCATCGATGCCCTTGAAGACGCTGCCGCAGCTGGGCTGCGAGAGCGGCTGCGTGGCGCGGCGCCGCTTGAGGCCGGCCTCCATAGCCGCGTGGAGCATCATCTTATCCGAAGGAGTCAGGCTCAGGCCCGCCTCCACCACAACTACATCCTGTGGCAGGCTGCAGCTGCGGTAGCCCCACTCGATGGAGCTGCCGGGGACCTTGCTCAGGCCCTGGCCCGGCGTGAAGACCGTCACGGACTCGACCAGGCTGCCAAACCACGAGCTGCGGGTGCCTGCATTCATGCGCACGGCCCCACCAACGGTGCCGGGGGTGCCCACGGCAAACTCGAGGCCCGCAAGCCCCAGCCCAAAGGCCCCCTGCACCAGGCGCGAGAGCATCACGGCACCGCCTGCGGTGACGGGCACGCTCTCTGGCGCGGGCTCTCCGGTGGGCAGGGGCTCAAAGCCGTGGAAGTCCAGGCGCGAGAACTCCCTGCCCAGCACCACGGCAGCACCCCGGTAGCCCTCGTCTGCCACGAGCAGGTTGGAGCCGCGGCCGATGACCGTCCAGGGCACCTCCTCTTCGGCCAGGACCTCTGTGAGCAGCGAGAGGTCCGCGAGGGTCTCGCACTCTGCGTAGAGGTCGGCCGGGCCGCCGATGCGGTAGCTGGTGTGCTTGGAAAGGGGCTCGTCGCAGATGACGCGGCCGTCAAGAGAGCCGTCAAGGCGTATGTATGCGTCAAAGGCGCCCAAGCTTACTCCCTGTTCTCCAAGGCTGCGATGATCTGCGGGCCCATGGTGGTGACGTCGCCCGCGCCCATGGTGAGCACGAGGTCTCCCGGGCTCAGCTTGGTGCACAGGTAGGGGACGACCTCCGGGCGGTGGGGCATCCACGCGCACTGGATGCGTGGCTTGTGGGCCATGATCGAGTCCACGAGCGTCTTGCCGGAGACACCGGGGATGGGGGCCTCCCCCGCCGCGTAGACGTCCATCATCGTCACGCTGCTGGCGGCGTCAAAGGCATCTGCGAACAGCGGAGCCAGCGACTCCGTGCGGGTGTAGCGGTGCGGTTGGAAGAGCACGTGCACGTGGTTGAAGCCCAGCTGGGATGCGGCGGCAAGGGTCGCCTTGATCTCTGTGGGATGGTGCGCGTAGTCGTCGACCACGGTGACGCCGGCTGCCTCGCCCACGAGGTCGAACCTGCGCCTGACTCCGCGGAAGGACTCGAGGGCCTTGGCTGCAGCGGCCACGTCCAAGCCCAGGGCCCACACGACGGTGAGCACGCCGGTGGCGTTGAGGACATTGTGGCGGCCGGGGCTGCGGCTGATGACGGCGTCTACGCTGCTGCCGTCCGGAAAGGTGACGGTGAAGGCGCTTCCGATGCCGGCGCGGCCCGTGATCTCAAAGCGCGCCTGGGCGTCCGGGTTGCCCGCCTGCCCATAGGTGACGGTGCGCTTGCCAGTGCCGCGTGCGATCTGAGCGAGCTTGGGGTCGTCTGCGCAGACAACGGCCGCTCCTTCGTCGGGCAGCAGGCTGAGGAAGTCGTGGAAGGCGCTGTAGATGGCGTCAATGGTGCCGTAGTGGTCCAGGTGGTCGGCCTCGATGTTGGTGATGAGGGCGGCGTACGGGGAGAGGTGGACGAAGGAGCCGTCGGACTCGTCCGCCTCGACGATGTAGTAGTCGCCCGCCCCGCTCTTGGCGTTGGTGCCGTAGGACTGGACGGTGCCGCCGATGAGGAAGCTCGGGTCGAGCCCCATGCCGTCCACCACCGTGGCCAGCATGGAGGAGGTTGTGGTCTTGCCGTGCGTGCCGGCACAGGCCAGGGTCTTCTTGCCCACACCCAGGTAGGCGAGCATGTGAGAGCGGTGCCAGATATCGAGCCCGCGCTCGCGGGCCGCCGCGAGCTCCGGATTCTTCTCTGGGATGGCCGTGGAGATGACCACGGTGTCGACGTCTGCAGCCAGGTTGGCGGCGCTGTGGCCCACATGGACCTCGATGCCGGCCTCGCGCAGCTGCACGACAGTGCGCGACTCCTTCATGTCAGAGCCGGTGACGCACAGCCCGCGCTGGTGGGCAACGAGGGCGATGCCGGACATGCCAACGCCGCCTATGCCGATGAAGTGGATCTTGCGAGGTGAGGCGCTCATCTAGGAGTCGCTCCTTTCAGTGAGTGAACAGGCGATGTCTGCGAGTTTGGCCCTTGCGGCAGAGCCGGAGAACTGGCTGCATGCCTCGTGCATCTGGGCGCGGCGCTGGGGGTTGACCGCCAGGTCGAGCACGAGCTGGGCAAAGGCCGGCTCCTCGACCTGCGCGTCTGGGACAAGGCAGGCGGCCCCGGCGGCAACGCAGCCAGAGGCGTTGAGGGTCTGGTGGTCTCCGCGGGCGAAGGGATAGGGCACCAGCACTGCCGGAACGCCCAGGGTCATGATCTCTGCCAGAGAAGACGCGCCCGCGCGCGAGACCACGAGGTCACTTGCCGCCAGTACATCGCCCATCTGGTCGATGTACTCGAAGAGATGCCAGCGGGTCTGCTCCTCTTCTGTGAGCTGGAGCTTTGCAGCCACTGCCGGGTAGTCGGCCTTGCCGGCGCCATGCACCACGTACAGGCCGGGCACGGCCAGCAGCTGCTCCTTCATGGCGGCCACGGCGCTGTTGAGATGCTGCGCACCCAGGCTCCCGCCGAACACGAGCAGCACCGTAGCGTCTTGGGGGATGCCCAGCAGCTGGCGGCCGCGCTCGCGCGAGCAGGTTTCGAACGAGGCGCGCACCGGGTTGCCGATGACCACGGGCTCGTTCTTGCACTGCAGCTGGGAGGCAGACTCCCGGTAGGTGAGCGCGGTGACGTCCGCCTTCTTGGCCAGGTACTTGTTGGCCATACCGGGCACGGAGTTCTGCTCGTGGACCAGCAGGGGAATGCCCAGGGCGGCAGCGGCGCGGCCCACGGGGATGGAGACATAGGCTCCAAAGGTCAAGACGGCGTCTGGGCGGTCTTCCTTGAAGAGGGCCTTGGCCTTGGAGCTCGCCTTGAGGATCTTGGAGCCGCTCGAAACGAGCGTCCACGGCTTTGCGGCGTCAAAGCCCGCGACCTCAAAGCCCACGAAGTCAAAGCCCGCGTCTACGGCGAGCTTGGCCTCGATGTGGTTGGGTGTGCCCGCAAAGAGGATGCGGTGGCCGCGGCGCCGCAGCTCGTCTGCCACGGCGATTGCGGGGTTGATGTGGCCGGCGGTGCCGCCGGCAGAGACAACGAAGTACATGTTCCTCGCTCCTGGTGTGCGTGAGTGCTGCGTTCGGTGCGAACTGGATACAGCCCTACATCGTAGCAGGTATTCAAGCCCAACGGCGCTAGCGGACAGGGACTATGCAGTCGTAGCGTATGGTCTTTCCCTGCAGGCTGCTGCTGGGCCTGACCCCGGCAAGCACCGGCGCCTTGAGCGGGCGCTTGACGACCACCTTGCGCTGGGCTGCCGCAAGGGCCGCCCGCAGCAGCTCCTCCTCCTGCGCGCACGGGGGCTCGAGCATCTGGAAGAGCTGGAGCTTCTTCTTGGTGAGGGCCGCCTTCCCCTTGGCGGGAAACATAGGGTCGAGGTAGACGAGCTGCGGGGGGTGGGGCAGCTGCTGCAGCAGCAGGGTGCTCTCCCCCAGCTCCAGGCTCATGCGGCCGGCAACGGCGGCCAGGCGCTCGTCTGCCTGCGCGCGCCTCAGGCAGTCTGCAAGCAAGGCGGCGATGACGGGGTCGCGCTCTATGAGGAGGACCTCGTAGCCCGCCGCGGCCAGGAGCAGTGCGTCCTCACCCATGCCGGCGGTGGCGTCGACGGCGCGCAGGGGCTGCTGCTCCCCCTTGATGCGGGCGGCGCGCACCAGCAGCTCCTTTGAGAGGCGGTCCTGGCGCAGGCGCGGCAGCAGCTGGGCAAAGTCCCCGCGCAACTCCATGCCGGCGCCCACCAGCGTAAGGCCCTGCGGCCGCTGCTCCAGGGCGAGCCCCGCCGCCTGTGCCGCGCGCTGTGCGGCTTCAAGCAGCTCCTCGCTCAACAGGGGCGCCGCGGCAAGCGGCATGCTCTCCACTCCCGCGCCAGCGGGCAGGGCCCCTTTCGGCGATGTCTCGTCATACGCAGACATAGCGGCTCCTAGCGCACAGCGGTGATGCGCAGATCGAGGCTCTCCTTGGCAAGCTGCCACAGCAGGCAGCGCAGCTGCGGGTCTGATGGGGAGGCCTCGAGCACCAGGCGGAAAGAGACGCGCCCCTCCCCTGCGCCCAGCTGCTCGATCGCAACGAGCCTGAAGCCCTTCTCGGCCGCAAAGCCCAGGGCGGTGGCAAGCGCGCCCGGCTGGGCTGCGCGGGTGAGCTCAAACTCCACCGTGCGGCCCTCACCTTGCAGCAGCTCGGCACCGGGCAGCTGCTGTGCGGTGGCGGCATCCCCCAGCTGCGCGTACATGAGGGCGTACTGGTAGCTGCGGCTGCACTCTATGAGCTTGCGCACGGAAGCCAGGTAGGCGCTGCGACGCTCAGACGGGACCTCGCTCCCCAGGCGCTCGAGGATCTGGGCCTCGCGCTCGGCGCGGAAGACCTCGGTGCTGCCTGCAGCCAGCTTGGCGGCAGCCACCTGCCGCGAGCAGTCCATGCGGCGCATCATGAGCTCCCTGAGCTGGGCGTCGAGCGCGTCGATCTGGGTGCGAATGTCGACAAGCTCGGCCACAGCCCCTCCTTCGTCTCCAGGGGTGCGCAGCCCTACAGACCCAGCGCCTTTTTCCATGCATCCTCCTTGAAGCCGGGCGCGGCCGGCACGCCGTCAACCAGCAGCAGCGGGCGCTTGACCAGCATGCCGTTGCTCGCCAGCAGGCGGTAGGCGTCGTCGTCGCTCATACCGGCGTCGAGTTGGGCCTTCACCCCCAGCTCGCGGTAGAGCATGCCGGATGTGTTGAAGAAGCGCTTCAGCGGCAGGCCGCTTGCAGCATGCCAGGCGCGCAGCTCGTCCTCTGTTGGCGGCTGCTCCACGATGTGGCGGCTCTCGAAGGCGACTCCCTGCGCCTCGAGCCAGGCTCGGGCCTTCTTGCAGGTGCTGCACTTGGGGTACTCGACGAACAGGACTTCCATGGTGTTCAGCTCCCTTTACTCGGTGCTTGCAGACGTGCGGGCAAGGCGCGACTCCACCGCCTTGAAGCAGGCGGGGTAGACAGCCACGAGCACGATGATGAGAACAAAGTAGCGCAGGAAGGCGTAGAGCTGCACGGCCAGCAACGGCTTGAGCAGCACGGGGAAGAGCCACGCGTAGAGCAGGGCCACGAGCACGGCGCCCACCGCACCGCGCACAACGCGCACGGGAATGCTCCCCTCTTCAGAGAACCTGATGAGCCTGCGCTCGAGCGGCCAGGCGATGCTCATAGCCATGAGGCCGCCCATGTTCTTGTAGCAGTCCGTCTTCATATCGAAGGGGTCCACCTGCAGCGCGCCGGTGGCGGTGTAGTCCAGAGGGTAGGGCTTGAGCTCGAGAAAGACCAGCGCCAGGGCGGACAGGGCAAAGACCCCCGCTGCCAGCGGGATGTCCCAGCCAGGGTGCCTGTGCACGAGCTTTGCCGCCCAGCACATACCCGCTAACAGCGCGGCAGACACAAGCCATGCCACCAGCACGTCCTTGGGGCAGTGGCAGCCCAGCCAGCAGCGCGAAAAGCCCGTCAAGATGGCGAGCGCAACGCACAGGGCCACCACCAGCTTGTGGGAGCGCAACCACACGGCGATGCTGCCGAAGAAGCCCGTGGCGCAGGCGGTGTGCCCGCTGGGGAAGGAGTAGCCCGTTGCGTCCGGCAGCGCGGTTGCGTCTGGGGTGATGCGAGCATCGAGAATCCAGGGGCGATTGACGCAAGCGATGTTCTTCACAAGCTGGTTGGCACACGAGCAGGCCAGGTAGCCAGACGCGATGAAGTAACCGGCGCGCTTGTTCACGCACCAGAAGACGAGCGCCGTGATGAGCACCGGCAGCGGACCCACCACAAACGAGGACAGCATCAAGAAGAACTGGTTGACGGCGTCTGGCGCGGTCTCGCGAAGGCCCTGCAGCGCCAGCAGAACGTCGATCTCCAACGAGCCTCCCCTGATCGAAGGTGTTCAGAAGCACCTATTGTATCCCGTGCGACCCCGCCCCAAAAAGAGGAGTGGCAGACCACCG
>JBJEHM010000004.1:9285-12177 GCA_051876075.1 Coriobacteriales bacterium | reverse complement strand
GACCACCGGCATAGAGCATAGAGCCGGAACCGCCCCCCTTCGTCATCTGAGCGCAGCGAGCGCCAGCAAGCGGAAGGGTCTCCGGCGGAGGTGCGAGTCCGCAGCTCGAGATGACGGAAGGGAGCGCCACCGCGGCCAAGCAGACCCAAAAGAGAGCGGGCGCCGAGACACCCGCTCTTGCGTGCCATGTTGAACCTGCGCGCCTACTTCACGCGGCCACGGAAGGAGCGGTAGATGATGACGTGGTAGACCAGGACGATGGGGACGCCGATGACGGCGATGATCGTCATGGGCAGCAGCGTGGCATCCGTTGCCGCGGAGTTGGCGATGGTCAGGCTGAAGAACGGGTCCGTTGCCGGCACCAGGTTGGGGAAGAGCGTTGCGCCGAGGATGATCACCAGGGCAACGGCGCCCAGGCTCACCAGCAGGAAGGGCTTGAGGTCGGAAGCGGGCTCGTCCTGCTTGCCGAGCTTGGAGGCGCCCAGCACGCCGGCTAGGTAGATCACCGCAGCCACCACGGCCAGCGGCATGCAGCCCACGCCGTAGGACATGTTGGGCATGACCAGGATCAGGAAGAGCACCGTGACCACGGCAAAGACGGCTGCCGCCACCACGGCGAGCTTGCCCCTGAGAGCCGCCGCACGCTCGCGCAGCTCGCTGCCCGCAGGTGCCTTGAGGGAAAGCCAGCAGGAGCCCTGCAACAGCATGTGCACCAGCCCCAGCACACCGCAGAGCAGCGCAAAGGGGTTGAGCAGGGCGAAGAAGCTGCCCGTGTAGTCGCCGTTGGCGTTGAGCGGCAGGCCCTGGACGATGTTGCCCAGCGCCACGCCAAAGAGCAGCGCCGGCAGCAGGCTGCCCACGAAGAAGAGGCTGTCCCACAGGCGGGTCATGTCGTCTCCGTGGTAGCGGAACTCGAGCGAGACCGCGCGCAGGATCAGGCCGAAGAGCACCAGCATGATGGCCAGGTAGAAGCCGGAGAAGCTGGTGGCATAGGCGGGGGCAAAGGCCGCGAAGAGCGCGCCGCCCGCAGTGAGGACCCAGACCTCGTTGCCGTCCCACACGGGGCCGATGGCCTTGAGGCACTGCATCTTCTCCTTCTCTTCCTTGGCGACGAAGGGGTAGAGCACGCCGACGCCGAGGTCGAAGCCGTCGAGCACGAAGTAGCCGGCCATGAGAACGGCAATGAGGATGAACCAGAGAATTCCCAGAGCAGTCATTACTCGATCGCCTCCTCGTCATCGAGCTCCGCTGCAGCGGGCTTGGGCAGGTAGGATTCCGGGCCCTTCTTGATGATCTTGAAGCTCGCGCGCAGCCAGCAGAAGTAGATGAGCGCGTAGACCAGGAGGAAGAGCGCCAGGGTGATGATGAGCATCACGGGCGTGACTGCCAGCGAGCTGGCGTCTGCCGTGAGGAGCTCGCCGTAGACGATCCAAGGCTGGCGGCCGAGCTCTGCCACCATCCAGCCGAACTCGATGGCGAGCAGGGCGGCGACCCAGCCGACCATCATGAGGCGCAGCAGCCACTTGTTCTTGACCTTGCCGCGCAGGGCCAGGATGCCCAGCAGGATCACCAGCAGCACGATGGCGATCATGTAGAGCATGAGGTGGTAGCACTGGTAGATGGCGTTGACGTTGCCCGTGTAGTAGTCCTCGTCAAAGTCGTTGAGGCCGGGGTATTCCGTGTCAAAGCTGCCGGAGGCCACGAACGAGGTCAGGCCGGGGATGCCGATGGTGTAGGTGACGCCGTTGGCTTCATCCACCCAGCCAAAGAGGGACATCTCTGCCGGGCCGGTCTCCCACTGGCCCTCCATGGCGGCGAGCTTTGCAGGCTGCTCCTGCGAGACCTCCACTGCCTGCTGGTGGGCGGCGGGCATCATGAGCACGGTGGTGACAACCGCGATGGAGACGCCCACCTTGAGGAGCTTTGTGGAGAACTCCGCGTTGCGGCCCTTGAGCATGTAGTAGGCGGCGACGGCGATTGCCACCAGGGAGCCGGTGATCATGAGCGCCAGGATCACATGGAAGAAGCGCGGCAGCGTGGACGGGTTGAACGCCGCGGCGAAGAAGCTGGTGAGGATTGCCTTGGAGCCGCTGGCCGTCTGCACGACCTCATAGCCAGCAGGCGTCTGCATCCAGGAGTTGGCGATGATGATCCACAGGCACGAGAGCAGCGAGCCCGCCCAGACCAGCCAGCCGCTGGCCAGGTAGAACTTGGGACCCACCTTGCCCTTGCCAAAGAGCAGGACGCCGAGGAAGACTGACTCCATGAAGAAGGCGAACAGGGCCTCTGCCGCAAGCGGGGCACCGAAGATGTCGCCCACAAAGCGCGAGTAGTCTGCCCAGTTGGTGCCGAAGGAGAACTCCATGGTGATGCCCGTGGCAACGCCGACCGCAAAGGTGCCGGCGAACAGGCGGGTCCAGAAGCTCGCCAGGGCCTCGTCATGGGGGTCCTTGGAACGGTAAGCCTTGGTCAGGAGCACGGCCAAGACGAGGCCGAAGCCCACTGATAGCGGGACGAACAGATAGTGGTAGACAGCCGTAGCCGCAAACTGGATACGGGCTAGCAACACTGCATCCATACGCACCCTCCTCTCCAAACCATCAAGCCCAAAGGGGCATGCGTGCACCCCTACAGGGTATCGCTAACAAGCCCCGCTGTGAGGGCTTGCCTCCATAATTCATCCATATTTTCAAGCCTATTTTCAAGCCGCAATAAAGCTGCCGGACCACACCGCCCCCACTCAGCACGCGAGGAATTCCTCGCAGGTCTCTCCCCTCCTTTCGCCGCCGTTTCAGCAGAACAGGAATGCCTGGTTCCCTCTCCCCGCCCCCTCGCCACCGTTTCCGCTACACCAGGAATTCCTCGCCTCCCACACCAGCGCCTCCGAGCCCA
>JBJEHM010000004.1:0-9185 GCA_051876075.1 Coriobacteriales bacterium | reverse complement strand
CAGGCTGGTGCTATGGTTTGTCTAGGTTCTGGCGGCGCAGCTGGGCGCGGCCACAGGCGAAGGGAGTGCGTTGAAGCTGCTCGACCCCAATGTGCGTGGCCTGCCGGGTGCGGGGAGGGCCCTGGCTGTCTCCTTCGCTGCCAGCGCGGCAGACGCATTGCTCACGGCGGGGCAGGCTTGGGGCCTCGCCTGCGCGCTCGCCGGCCTGTGGGAGGGCGGCTCTCTGGCTCAACAGCTCCCCTGGGTGGGCCTCTTCTTCTGCTGCTTTGCCGCGCGGCAGGGGGTCTCCGTGCTGCGCGGGAACCTGCTCGACCGCTTTTCTCGCCGCAGCGCCAGCGCTCTGCGCCTGCAGCTGGCCCAAGCCCTGTACGATGCAGGCCCAAGCGTCACGCAGCACCACGGCAGCGGCGCGCTTGCAAGCGCTCTGGCAGAGGGCGTGACGCAGGTGCAGGACTACATCGCCCTCATCATCCCCAAGGTCACAGACCTCATGGCCGTGCCGGCTCTGTTGGGCGCGGTGCTGTTGGTGCTCGACCCGGTGAGCGGGGTCATCGCCCTGGTGCTCATCCCCTGCATCATCTTCTACATGCGCATGCTGGGCAGCTACGCCAAGGAGAACGCAGCGCGTCAGCACGGGCGCTACCAGCGCATGTCCAACCACTTCCTGGACTCCCTGCGCGGCCTTCCCACCCTCAAGGCCTTTGGGCGCAGCAAGGCATACACCGCCCAGATAGAGAAGACGAGCGAGTCGTTTAGGGAGGCAACGGTCAAGACCCTGCGCTCGGCAACGCTCTCGAGCCTGGTGCTCGACCTCTTCCGCGTCTTTGCGCTGGCAGCTGCCGCCATCCTGCTGGGGTTCAGGCTCATGGCAGGCGGCATCGCCATCTTGCCGGCGCTGGCCGTGCTCATCATCCTGCCCGAGTTCTTTGCAGCAGTGCGCCGCTACTCCGCAGACTTCCATGCCAGCCTTGACGGGAGCAACCAGCTGGCAAGCATCCTGGAACTCGTCGAGGAGGGCCGCCAGGCGCGGGATCGGGCAAGCACGCTCGACGAGCTGGCCGCCTGCCAGGAAGGCCAGCCCCCCTCCCTGCAGCTGCAGGGCCTCGCCTACTCGTACCCCGGCTTGCAATCCGGCCAGGAGCGCCCCTTTACCCTGAGCGGGGTGAGCCTGAACACAAGCGGGCCCCTCAAGGTGGGCATCGTGGGCGTGTCTGGCAGCGGAAAGACCACGCTGGCACAGCTCCTGGCGGGCTTTGCCGCGTCCAGCAGCGGCTCTGCATCCGTCAACGGCCAGGAGCTGGAGAGCCTCTGCTGCCCCGCCTGGAGGCGCCTGGTGTGCTACATCCCCCAAAACCCGCATATCTTCCACGGCAGCTTGGCAGACAACATCGCCTTCTACCGTCCCTCTGCCACACGGGAGGAGGTGGAGCAGGCGGCGCTGCAGGCGGGATTGGGCCCCTTGCTGCAGCAACTGCCCCAGGGCTTGGACACCCTGGTGGGAGAAGCCGGCCGCCAGCTTTCCGGCGGGCAGGAGCAGCGTCTGGCACTGGCGCGCGCCTTCCTCAGCCAGGAGCGCAGCGTGCTCGTCTTCGACGAGCCCACCGCCCATCTTGACATAGAGACAGAGCTCGCCTTGAAGGAGAGCATGCTGCCCCTCATGGAAGGGCGACTGGTGTTCTTTGCAACGCACCGCCTCCACTGGATGAGGCAGATGGACCTCATCGTTGTGATGGAGGACGGGCACGCCGTGCAGCAGGGCAGCTTGGAGGAGCTGCTGGCTGCAGAGGGTCCCTTCACCCAGCTTGTTCAGCAGATGCGAGGAGGTGGCACCCATGGCGCATAGCACCCTCGAGCGCTGGAAAAGCGCCTGGCAAGACGACAGCTGGGTGCGGCCCTTCCTCGCCCGCTACCGCAAGGCACTGCTCGTCTCCCTCGCCTTGGGACTGCTCACCATGATCTTTGCAGCCGGCCTCATGTTCACTTCCGGCTTCCTCATCAGCGACGCAGCAGAGCAGCCGGAGCTCGGGCTCTTCTCGCTGCTGGTGCCGCTGGGCCTGGTGCAGGTCTTTGGCGTGGGAAAGCCCTTCCTGGGCTACTTGGAGCGCCTGGCCAGCCACGACTGGGTCCTGCGCCTCACCAGCGCTCTGCGCACGAGGCTCTACCGCTCCCTGGAGAAGGAAGGTGTCTTCTGGATGGCCAGCCACCGCGCCGGCGAGGCCCTGGGCTTGCTGGCAGGAGACATCGGCCACCTGCAGAACCTCTACCTTCGCAGCGTCTTTCCCCTGGTGATTGCCTGGGGGCTGTGGCTTGCGGCGTCCCTACTGCTGGGGCTGTTCACACCGCTCTTCGGGCTCGTCATGCTGCTGGGGTTGGCGGTGCTGGTGCTGCTGATGCCCGTGCTCGCCGTCGTGGTCAACGGGGCGCGGCAGATGCGCGTCAAGGAGCTCACAAACGAGCTTTTCGACAGCGCGGCAGACGACGTTGCCGGCCTGCCAGACTGGGTCTTCTCTGGCCGCCGGGACGACTACGTGGCGCGCGTGATGGAGCCGGATGCAAAGCTCAACGACGCACAGGGTGCCAGCGCGCGCAGCCTGCGGCACATGGGTGCGCTCATGCAGCTGGTCTTTGGGCTGCTGGCCGTTGCCGTCCTGGGCTGGGCGGCACTGCACTTTGGGAGCATGGCGCAGGCTGCTGCCGGCAGCGGGGTTGCCGCGCGGCCGGCAGACTTCATCGCAGCCTTCGTGCTGGGCTTCTTCCCCCTGCTCGAAGCCTTCGAGCCCCTGCCGGCTGCCACCCTGCAGGCCTGCACCCACCTGGACTCCCTCGAGCGCCTCAACGCTTTGGAAGAACCCTGCGATGGGAACCCAGGGCACGCCGGCTTGGAGGGTACCCAGACCGAGACCATGGAAAGCGGACGCCCGGAGCAGAGCAGCTCGACGGCGCACGGTGATGAGAGCTCATCTGCCACACGCCTGCGAACAGGAAGCGAACAGCAGGGCAGCGTGGTGGGCGCCCCGATTCAGAGCGCTGTGTACGAGAAGCCCGCGGCCACGGCCAGCGCACGCTGCAGCGAGCCCCCGGTGCTGGAGTTCGACCATGCCTCGTTTGCCTACCCCGGCCAAGCAGAGCTCATCTCCGACCTGAGCCTGCGCCTTGAGCCAGGGGAGAAGCTCGCTGTGCTGGGGCCAAGCGGGGCGGGGAAGTCGACCTTGCTCAGCCTGGCGCGCGGGGACCTCTCCCCCACTGCCGGGCGCGTCACGCTGGGCGGCACCGACTGCTCCACGATGGGAGACGCCATCTGCGGCCAGCTGGGCCTCATACAGCAGAGCACCTACCTCTTCAACCGCACGCTCTTTGGCAACCTGAGCTTGGGCGACCCCGCCATCACACGCCAGGCCGCAGAGCAGGCCCTGCACGCCGTTGGCCTGGGCCCGCTGCTGGCAAGCCTGCCCAAGGGGCTCGACACCCAGGTGAGCGAGGCCGGTCTCAACTTCTCTGGCGGAGAACGCCACCGCATCGCCCTGGCGCGCGTCCTGCTCAAGGACACACCGGTGGTACTGTTGGACGAGCCAACGGTGAGCCTCGACCCCCTCACAGAGCAGGCGCTGCTCAAGACCGTGTTCGAGGTCCTAGAGGGTCGCAGCGTGATCATGGTCACCCACCACCTGGCAGGCATAGAGCACATGGACCGCGTGGTCTTTCTTGAGGAGGGGCGCATCGCCCTGGAGGGCGCGCCCGCCGAGCTCTGCGAGCAGAGCGAGCGCTTCCGCCAGCTCCTCGCCTTCGACCGCGGTCTCTAGGCCTTCTCCCCTTCCTTCTTCTGCTTGCGGCGTTGGACAGCGGGAGCGGTGTCCTTGTAGCCCAGCAGCATCAGCAGACCTGCTGCCGCACAGCACGCCACCAGGATGAACATGCCCTTGAAGCCTTCGTTGAGCGTGCCCTGGTAGACCTTCTCGATGTGCTCGGCGTCTGCGTCGATGGCGGCCAGGTACTTCTCCTGCGCCTCGTCGAACATGCCGGGCACGGCCGCCTTCACGGCCTTCAGCTTCTTGACAGTGGAGGCGAGCTCGGCGCGCGCCGCCTTGAGCTCCGCAAGCCCGTCTTGCATCTCTGCATAGCCGCTCTTCATCTCCGTGATGCCGGTCTGAAGGCCAGCGATCGCGGCACTCATATCACCACTGCCGCTACTGCCCATACCTGCGGGCATCTGAGCGCTGCCGGAGCCGCCCATGTCAGAGGGCATGCCGCCGCCAGCGGGTGCACCAGACCCTGCGCTGCCACCCATGCCGGGCATGCTCCCGCCCTGCTGGTCCTTGGCGGCCTGCTGGGCCTTCTTCATCGCAGCCTGGGCAGCCTTCATGCTGGAGAGCTTGTCCTCGTTCTCTGCGATGGAGGCCTTCATCTCGCTCATCGAGCCCTTGAGCTCAGCGATGGCGTCGTCCATCTCGTCAAGGCCCTCGCCCATCTTCTTCAGGCCGGTGTCAACGCCCTCGAGCGCCTCTGCCTGGATCTGCGGGCGAATCTGCCCGAACATCTCCACACTCATCTCCTTGCATACGCCGACGATGGTGGTGATGTCCGAGTCCTGCATCTTCTCGAGCATCTCGTCGGAGACCGTGACGTCGTATTCAGAATCCGCGTTGCTCATGTTCAGCTCTATGTGGCTCATGTCGGCCAGCTTGGGGATGTCCACACCCTTCAGCATGTCCTTGTAGTCATCGTCTGCCTTCATCTCTGCCAGCTGCTCGTCGAGCTCCTGCGCATAGGGCAGCGGGCTGACGTCGATCTCCTGGGGCAGGGCATCCATGAGGCGGTCTTGCATGGAGCTGCCAGCCTGCACGATGAAGGCGACCATGATGGCCGGCGCGATAGCCGTGCCGATGGAGCGCACGAGCGACAGCGTTGCCAGAGCGGAGTTGGACTCCTCGTCGCTGGTCTTCTGCAGCATCATGTAGTTGAGCGGGGAGCCCATGACAAAGCCCATGGCCAAGCCGATGAGCGCCAAGGACACGCAGACCGTTGGGATGCTGGGATGCGGGCACGCCACAAAGGCCATGAAGAGGGAGCCGATGATGGCAAAGAGGAAGCCCGCACCCAGCACCGGCTTGACGCCCATCTTGTCGATGATCTTGCCGGACATGGGGGAGCCGATGCCCGTGAACAAGCCCAAGATGATGAGGAAGTAACCACCGCTGCCAGACTCCATGTAGAGGGCGTTCTCGCAGAACTGGGGGAAGAACAGGATTGCCATCATGATGATGCCGCTGACGATGGAGCAGCCCAAGGTGACGAGGATGTCCTTGTTCTTGAAGTAGTGCAGGTTCATGGCCGGGTCTGCAGCGCGGTTCTCGATGATGACGAACAGCGGCAGCAGCACAGCAAAGCCCACGAGGTAGGGCCACACGTCCATGCTGGTGATGGAGCTGCTGAGCTCGAAGAAGTCGATGTTCTTCAGGCCGATCATGAGGCTCAGGATCATGAGGGTCATGACCAAGCTGCCCCAGATGTCGATGGGCTTGACCTCGTCGAGCTTGGTGTTGGGAATCTTGGCAAAGCCGGCGAACAAGATGAAGATGCAGATGGGCACGTTGATGAAGAAGATGAAGGCCCACTGGTCGGACCCGAAGAGGTCCAGGATGCCGCTGCATGCAGCAGGGCCCAGGATGCTCGCCACGCCGTAGATTCCGCCCACCATACCGAGCGCCATGCCGCGCTTCTCTTCGGGGAAGGCGGTGCCGACCTCAGCCGTTGCCACGGGCACCACGCCGCCGGCGCCAACAGCCTGTACGGCGCGGGCGAGGATGAGCATCTCGAAGCTGCCCGTGTACTGGCTCAATCCGCACAGCAGCGAACCCGTGCCGAAGAGCAGGATGCAGATGAGGTAGACGTACTTGCGGCCGTACTTGTCTGCGAGCTTGCCGGCGATGGGGATGCTCACGGCATAGGCCAGGGTGTAGATGGTCATCAACCACACACCCAGAGAGTCCGCCACTCCCATGGTGTTCTGGATAACGGTGCGCGCAGGGTTGACGATGCCCATGTCCAGCGCGCCCATGAAGATGCCCAGCATGTAGACCAGGGCGATGAGCACATAGCCCTTGGACTGGGACTTGCTCCCCGGCTGCTCGGCCAGCACCTCCAGCTCGGCGGGTTCGACCCCCTCCTGGTGTTTCTTGCCGTGCACGGTCTAGTCCTCCTTTTCCTCGGTGAGGTTGGCAGCGATGCGCTCGAGAGCGGCAAAGGTCGTCTCAAGCTCTTGCTGGCTGAGGCCCGCGAACATGAGTTGCTCGAGCTCGACATAGGTGCTGCCCATGGCATCGAGCACCTCCCTGCCCTGGGCCGTAAGCTCTACGAGCTTCTCGCGTTTGTCTGCGGGGTTGAGCACCCTGCTCACCAGGCCCTTTGCCTCGAGCTTGCCCACCGTCTTGGCTATCGAGCCCTTGTCGATGGAGAAGTGCGAGGCCAGGTCCTCTTGGCGGCAGCTGCCGCGAGCCCCCAGCTGCATCAGCACTACCTGACCGGGAAAGCCCACCCCCAGATCGGCGAGCGCATGCTCTGCGTACAGGCGCATCCTGCGCTCGATAACCGAGAGATCCCTCATGAACATGGGGCCCTCCCCTCCCTCAGTGTTCCCATGCAAACGACGGTTGCCCTTGCAACCGTTGTCTTTGCAACTATATTGAGCGTATCAGGCCCTGTCAACATGAATCGCTGAAAGAAGGCTGTGCAGAAGGCGGCCCTAGACGCCTATCTCGTCGATTGCGCAGGCGAGGCCGTGCACTATGTTGCGCCGGGAAAGCGTGCCCACGAGCTTGCCGTTGCAGGTGACTGGGGTCTTCTTGATGCGCCGCTGGGCAAGGAGGTGCGTTGCCTCGTCAAGCGGCATCCCCGCTTTGGTGCAGATGACATTCTTTGTGGCGATGTCCATAACGTTGAGCTCGAAGAGGTCAACCAAGCGCTCGATTGCCTCGCCGTCGTCAAAGAGGCGCACCACGCCAGAGGTGCCGCCAAAGACCGTGATGTCGTTGCGGCCCACGTACTTGGCAACATCGCCGTCAGAGATGAATCCCACCACAGAGAGCTCGTCGTCCACAACGGGGATGCCGCTCGTGTCGGTGCTTGCCATGAGGCTGATCGCGTCTCTCATCGTGGCCTTGGCAGAAACGTAGTGCGGGTCTCTGTTCATGACATCCGCCACCTTCCACTGGGACACGAGGTCAGAGGCCTCGTGGAGCGCAGGCAAGTACATTCCGGCAGCAGAGCCCACATGCACCAGGACCTCCTGCCCAAAGCCGTCCTGCGGGGTGAGGGCAGGGGCATCCTCAGAGACGGCTCCCTGAGCACTGCTTTGAGTCTGCGCCCTACCCTCCCTCACAAGGAAGACGATGATCAGCGCTGGGATGAAGAGGAAGGCGGCGATGCAGATGAACGAGAGGTGCAGGCCGGCCGCGCTTTGCTCGAGCACAGAGCCTGCTGGCACTGCAAGGTAGCCGAGGGCGGAGACCAAGGTGAAGACCGCCGTTCCAAACGATCCCGCCACTTGGTTGAGCGTGTTGGTCACGCCCTGGGCGTGCTGGATGTTGCTGTTGTCGAGGGAGTTGACACCCCAGGTGTTGAGCGGGGTGGTCGAGTACTGCAAGCCCACAGCCAGCAGGGTGTAGGCAAGGCAGACCAGGGGCAGGGGGCTGCTGTCTCCCAGGACGATCAGGCATATGCCCGCACAGCACAGCAGCAACGAACCGGGGAGCAGAGTCCGGCGAGCACCAAAGCGGTCGAAGAGCTTGCCAGCCGCAAAGCCCATCAGGGCACCGGCAACAGCGCCCGGCAGCATGAGGAAGCCCGTCACCGTCGCGCTATAGCCCAGCACACCCTGGACATAGAGGGGCATGATCACACCGCTGCCGATGAGCACGGCCTGCAGGAAGACGATGCCAGAGACGGCCGTTGCGTACCTGCGCGTGCTCAGGATGCGCACGTTGAGCATGGGCTGCGGCAGCTTGAGCTGGCGATGCACATAGAGGGCGAGGATGAGTATGCCGCCAGCGATGAGCGCGATGTTGACGAGGACGTTGGCAGTGCTGGTGAGCGAGGAGAGCCCGTAGAGCAAGCAGACCAAGCCCAGCGCAGACAGCAACGCAGAGGGGAGGTCGAGCTTGGTGCGGGAGAACTCGCCGTAATTGCGCAGGAGCACAGCAGAGGCGATGAGCACCGCCAGGGAAAGCACCGTGACCACAGCAAAGAGCGCCCTCCAGCCAATGGAGTCGACAAGCAGTCCGGACACACTGGGACCAACCGCCGGGGCAAAGCCGATGACCAGCGAGATGATGCCCATGGCGCTGCCGCGCTTTTCGCGCGGAAAGATGAGCAAGATCACAGTGAAGACCATCGGCATGACGGCACCCGTGCATGCGGCCTGCAGCACGCGGCCCAGCAGCAGCAGGGGAAAGCTGGGAGCAAGCGCTGCGAGCAGCGAGCCAGCCGTGAAGATCACAAAGCCGCCCACATAGAGCTGGCGCGTTGAGAAGCGCCCGATGAGATAGGCGGAAAGCGAAATAGCCACGGCCTCTGTGAGCGAATAGCCAGAAGTAAGCCACTGCACGGTGGTCTGCGCTACACCCATGTCTGCCATGATGGCCGGCAGAGCCGGCGAAAGCAGCGTCTGGTTGAGAACGGCCAAGACCACGCCGGTGAGCATGACGATGACGATACCCAGTTCCCTCTTGCTGATACCCATGAAACTCCAATCCCTTCGACACCATGATGAGAAAAGCGCCTCGGGCACGCATGCCCTAAGCGCCTGTGCAAGCAGTGCTATGTGCTTGTAGGTTGCTGTTCTCGTGAAGACCGGCACCACAAGGCGCCCTCACAAGTAGGCGATTCTAACACCGCTAACGCCGGTGCAACGGATAACAAGAGCGTAGCGAATCCGCAGACGGCGCACAAAAGAGACCCCCCGCCTTCCTCGAAGCGGGGGGCCTCCATTGCGCTTCTAGCTTAGGCAGCTAGGCACATCTGGGGATGAGGTTTCGTCTTAGTTCTTCTTGAGGGCCTGAGGGCCAGCGAAGATGAAGAAGAAGGCGAAGGGGAGCAGCAGAGCGATGAGGTCGAGAGGCATAGCCATGGGGTTGGCCTTCCAACCAGGAACCGCGAGCGGGCAGACGATGCACAGCACGGCCAGGAAGGCT
>JBJEHM010000003.1:0-1585 GCA_051876075.1 Coriobacteriales bacterium | reverse complement strand
GGGTGTAGACTTGGCGCAACATATGTTGCGGATGAGGGAGGCCGCCCTGTGGACGCGCAGAGCAGCTGCAAGCTGACGATATGCTTCGAGGACCCCTTCTGGGTGGGGCTCGTTGAGGTGGAGGAGGGCGGCACCTACCGCGTGGCACGCCACGTCTTTGGGCCGGAGCCCACGCTGCCAGAGATCGAGGTCTTCATCCGCACGCACTGGCGCGAGCTGCGCTTTACCGCAGAGCTGCAGGTGGAGAAGAAGGGCGGCAAGAAGATCAACCCCAAGCGCATGCGGCGTATCATCGAAAAGGAGATGGCCCGCAACGCCACGCGCGGCACCAAGGCCCAGCAGGCGCTGGCAGAGCAGCGCGAGGCATGCAAGCTCGAGCGCAAGGAGAAGAGTAAAGCCCAGCGTGATGAAGAGCGCGAGCGCAGGTTCCAGCAGCGCACAGCCAAGCGCAAGGAGAAGCACCGCGGCCACTAAGCGCGCGTGGGTCGCGAGGCCAGGCGTTCCCTGTCTCGCGCTTGGGGCCGTAGGAGCGAGTACCTGCAAAAGGTTGCTGGCCAGCGCAAGGAGACCAAGCGCGTGGCGGTGTGCCACTGCCTTTTGCGGGGGCGCGCAGATCAGCGGGCTGCGGGGCGCCTGTCCAATAAAGTGCGGTTGACGGTGTTTAGTGGCCTGGAATGCACGTTTGACGGTGTTCGTAAAAGTACAGACACCGTCAAACGGCATTTTCCGGACACCAAACACCGTCAAACATACATTCGCGGCCAGCAGCTAGCTAGTTGTCCAAGGCGCGCACGGAGGGCAGCGCCCACGCCGCCAGGTGCACGATCACCAGCAGCCCGCCGCAGATGACGAACCACAGGGGCACGCCCAGCTGCTCGGCCACGTCTCCAGCTTTTCCG
This sequence comes from Coriobacteriales bacterium, assembly GCA_051876075.1. GTDB lineage: Bacteria > Actinomycetota > Coriobacteriia > Coriobacteriales > QAMH01 > W2P13-069. Next base: position 686 of record JBJEHM010000003.1, on the reverse strand, counting down.
CGCGCCCTTGCGCGCTGCAGCCAGAACCCTAAACTGTGGGGTAACACCAGGGTCAAGCACCGGTTTCCCTGAATCTCCGCGTTCCCCGAACCGACAGGAGTTTGCCGTGAGGGAGCTGATGACGACGGGCGAGTTCGCCGCACTCTGCGAGACCACCAAGGAGACCCTGCGCCACTACATACGCACGGCCCTGCCCTCGGCGGAGTCGAGCGCCGAGGCCTTCCTCGCTGCCGCCTCCGAGCACCTCGGCTACGTGGCGCAGCTGGGGCTGAGCGCCGCGTGGCAGGGCACCTACTGCATCGACGGCGCGCTCTTCGCGCAGGGCCGCTACGCGGACGCCCTCTCGCTGTGCGCGCCCCTTGAGCAGCTTCTCGTTCAGCTTCAGCCAGCCCGTGCTTTCGGCGGTGGCTCCTTGCGGTTGGCGGAAGATGAGGTACTTGCGCGCGAAGAAGCCCCAGACATCCTGGCAGGCCATGGTGATCAGCTTCACAAGCATGGGGTCGATGCTGCACAGCGGCGGCAGCAGGGCGGTCATCGCCGAGGAGAAGACGAAGTCCCACAGGTAGAGCAGGATGAAGAGCGCCACGCTGCGGGTGAAGTTGTTGCTCGCGCCTCCGGTCGAAATGACGGTCCGGGGCGTCCACTAGCTCCATTCTGGTCTAACAGCGCCAATAGTTACGAGCGCG
>JBJEHM010000002.1:0-26457 GCA_051876075.1 Coriobacteriales bacterium | reverse complement strand
CTGGCTGGGCGCAGCATAAGCTTCTGGCCTACCGCGCATAATCATGCTGGCTGGGTGCAGCATAAGCTTATGGCCTACTGCGCATGTGATCATGCTGGCTGGGCGCAGCATAAGCTTCTGGCCTGGCACGCGTGTTCGCGCTGGCTTGCGGATGAGGAGGTCGCTTGATGGATGGTTGTGGCGCTGGGGTGCGGGGGCGCTTTGCCCCATCGCCCAGCGGGCGCATGCACTTTGGGAACATCTTCTCTGCCTGCCTGGCATGGCTTTCCGCACGCAGCGCCGGCGGTGAGTTCCTGCTGCGTCTGGAGGACATCGACCCGCGCTGCCAGGACCCGCGCAACGCCGAGCTCATCATGGACGACCTGCGGTGGCTCGGGCTCGACTGGGACGCAGAACCGCTGCGCCAATCTGCACGCACCGAGCTCTACCACCAGGCCCTCGACGAAGTGCGCCGCCACGCCCGGCTCTACCCCTGCTTTTGCTCGCGCGCAGACCTGCATGCCGCCAGCGCGCCCCACGCCAGCGACGGCACCCCCATCTACCAGGGCACCTGCCGTAACCTGAGCGCTCAGGAAGCCGAGCAGCGCCGCACGCTCAAAGACCCAGCTTGGCGCATTGAGGTGCCGGCAGAGGAAATAGCCTTCACCGACCTTCACATGGGGCACTACTCGCAGCGCTTGGACACCGAATGCGGCGACTTCGTCCTCCTCCGCAGTGACGGCGCATTTGCCTACCAGCTCGTAGTGGTGGTCGACGACGCATGCAGCGGCGTCACGGAGGTCGTCCGCGGCGGCGACCTCATCGGCTCCACGCCCCGCCAGCTGTGGCTCTACCGCCTGCTCGGCCAGCAATCACCCTCCTACGCGCACCACCCCGTCCTGCTCGCGCCCGACGGCAAGCGCCTCTCCAAGCGCGAGAAGAGCCTGGACATGGGCGCCCTGCGCGCGGAGCACACGCCCCAACAGCTGGTGGGGCAGGTCGCCTTCCTCGCCGGACTCATCGACGAGCCCCAGCCCGCCGAGTTGAGCGAGCTCGTCCCCGAGTTCAGCTGGAGCAAGGTCCCCCAAGGCAACATCGTACTCAAAGACACCACCGCCCTCGCCTGAGCAGGCTCCCCACGCGAGTGAGGTGGCAACCTTGACTCGGGAATGGCTGTCTTGCAGCTCAACCCGAGATTTCTCCACTCCGGCACTTCGTGCCTCCGGTCGAAATGACGATTCGGAGAGGCGCCTGCGCCCTGCTAGCTGCAATGCGGTCCCAGGCGGCGCCTGCGCCCTGCTGGCTGCAATGCGGTCCCAGGCAGCGCCTGCGTCCTGCCGTTCTCGCCTGAGCAGGTTTAGTGGGTCATTTGGTTGTTGACGTCGTAGGAAAGGCCCGAAGGCATGTCGTTGACGACGATGTCCACGTCCTCCATCGCGTCTTTCAACCACGCGTCGAAGGAGTCCTTGCGCAGCTGGTCTGCCACAGCAGACACGATCGCATCCCGTATGTCTGAGGGAATGGCGTCGACGTCGTAGAGGTCGTTTTCCTGGAAGAGATAGGCCTCGTCGCAGAAGATGAGCACCCAGTGCCCGGTTTCTGGCTCGACCACCTCGGAAACCGTGCCCACGTCGAGCTTGTTGAGCGCGTTGGTGTAGGTGTTGTTGGAGTTCTGCGGGGTGTTGGTGAGCGAGCCCCAGCCCGCATCCTGCATGCCGTTGGCCTGCGCGTAAGGGGAGCTCTCCTCCTCCCCCTGCTGCTGGTCTTGCTCCTCCTGGGCTCCTTGGAGCGCGGGCAGGGCGCTGTAGAGCTCGCCGACCTTTCTGAACATGCTCTGCTTGATCGAGGCACCCGCACCCCCCAGGGAGGCAAGCGCGCTCTCTGCCGCGTCTGAGCTATCGAAGGCGATGTAGTACGAATGCTTGCCGTTGAAGCGCGGCGCGATGGAGGGCGCGTAGTCGAAGAGCTGCTTCTGGCTGGGCTCGACCGTGCCCAGCACCTTGTCAGACAGGCGCTCTTCCAGCAGGCGCTCCATCTCGCTGTCGCGCCAGGTCTGCTCGTCATAGCCAAATGACGCCAAGACGCTCGTCCAGGTGTCTGCGCCGTAGGACTCCTCGTAGAAGGCCTTTTCGGCCGCTATCACCTGGTCGAGTTCCTCGTCTGTGACCACCACGTTGTGCGCGGCAGCTTGCACTCTGACGCATGCGGCGGGGATGAAGACGTCGTTGAGCACCTTGAGGCGAAAGCTCTCTGCCGTGTAGCCGTTTGAAGCCAGGTACTGAGCCCAGCCGGCATCCGTGGCCCGATCCTCGTCTTGACTGCGGAAGCCCTCGATGTACTCGGTGACGTCTTCTTCGCTGATGACGATGTCTCCCACCGTTGCGGCCACCGTGACCTTCTTGGAAAGCCCCAGGCAGCCGCTGAGGCACGCAGCCGCCACCGCAAGCGCAGCAAGGCAGCTTGCGATGGCGGGCAGGCAGGCTATGCGATGGCGGGCAGTCATCGGCAAGGCAGCGCAGCAGGCTGTTAGGCGCCCACGGCCGCGCGCCCGGCGCGGAAGGCGGCCAGGTTGGCCTCCACGGTCTTGGGCGGCACGCGCTGGGCGATGACCTCCTCCCAGACCTCCTGCGCAAAGGGCAGGGCGGTGGAAAGCGCACCCATGAGGACCACGTTGGTGGACTTGGGGCTGCCGGACTCGCGGGCGATCTGCCCTGCGGGGATGAGCACGGCACCCAGCTCCTGCAGGCGCTCGCTCACGCGCGAGGGCATCTGGGCGTTGCCGATGTTGACGGGCACGGGCACGATCTGCTCGTCATTGACGAAGAGCGTGCCGCCCGCAGCCAGGAACTGCTGGTTGCGCAGGGCCTCGACCGCCTCGAAGGAGACGATGACGTCCGCGCAGCCCTCGTCCGCGATCATGGTGTGGACCTCCTGGCCCATGCTCACCACGGTCTGGACGCTGCCGCCGCGCTGCGACATGCCGTGGATCTCTGAGATCTTGACGTCGTAGCCGCTGGCCGCAGCGGTCTTGGCAAGCAGGTCGCCGGCCAGGATGGTGCCCTGGCCGCCCACGCCCACCAGCAATACGATCTTGTTCTCCATGGGCTAGTCCTCCCTGCTCTGAATGCAGCCGAATGCACAGGTCTGCACGCACTGGCCGCAGCCGATGCAGCTGGCGACGTCGATCACGGCACGGCCGTCTTCATCCTTGCCCAGCGCGGGGCAGCCCAGCTGCACGCACACGCCGCAGGCCTTGCAGTCCGCGATGACCGGGGCCTTCTTGCGGCTGCGGTCCACCAGGCGACAGGGGCTCTTGAAGATGATGACGCTGAGGGTGTCTGCGGCCTGGGTGGCCTCCTTGAGGTTGCGGCGCACCTCCTTGAGGTCCTGGGCGTCCACCACGCGCACGTCCTCGACGCCGATGGCGCGGCACAGGGCCTCGAGGTCGAGGTCCTTGCCCTTGGGCACGTCCAGCGGGCTGAGCTTCTTCTGCGCGGACTCCATGAGCGTGACGCCGTTGCAGGGGTTGCCCTGGCAGCCGGTCATGGCAGTGGTGCGGTTGTCCAGGATGCACAGCGTGCCGGCGCCGCCGTTGTAGACGGTGCCCAGCAGGCTGGTGATGCCGCTGTGGGCGAAGGTGGAGTCTCCGATGACGCCCACAACCGGGCGGCCGATGCGCGCGGGGACCCCGGCGAGCTCCATGCCGTGGGCCATGGAGAGCGAGGCGCCCATGTCGATGGTGGAGTGGACCGCGTTGAGCGGCGCCATGGCACCCAGGGTGTAGCAGCCGATGTCTCCGGTGACGGTGGCCTTGAGGCGGCGCAGCTCGGCGAAGACCAGGCGGTGCGGGCAGCCGGCGCACAGGGCGGGCGGGCGCGGCGGGAGGTCCTGCGCCGCGGCGACGTGGACAGGCTCCGCAATGCCGAAGGCGCTGCGGATGCGGCCCGGGGTCATCTCGCCGTCGGGCGGCAGCGGGTGGCCGGCAGGCGTGGCAAGCTGCACGCCCATGGCGCGAACGCGCAGCTCGAAGAAGTCGCAGGCCTCCTCGACCACGTAGCACTCCTGCACGCTGGCGGCGAAGGCGCGGATCTTCTCGGGCGGCAGGGGCCAGGACATGCCCAGCTTGAGCGTCGAGGCCTGAGGCAGCGCTTCTCGCACGTTCTCGTAGCAGGCGCCGCTGCAGATGACGCCCATCTGCGTCCCGCGCATCTCCACGCGGTTGAGCGGGGTCTGCTCGGCAAAGGCGATGAGCTCCTTGGTGCGCTCGTCAACCACCAGGCGGCGGCGCTTGGCGTTTGCCGGCACCATGACCCAACGGGCGGCGTCGTTGGCGTAGGGCTTGGGCTCGAGCTGCGCGCGCTGCTCACCGCAGTCAACGGGGGTCTTGGTGTGGGCGATGCGCACGGTCTCGCGCAAGAAGACCGGGGTGTCAAAGTCCTCGCTGATCTTGAAGGCCTCCTGTACCATGGCATGCGCCTCTGCGGAGTTGGAGGGCTCGAGCATGGGCACGCGCGCAAAAGCGGCGTAGTTGCGGCTGTCCTGCTCGTTTTGCGAGGAGTAGATGGAGGGGTCGTCTGCTGCCAGGATGACCAGACCGCCGTTGACGCCGGCGTTGCAGACGCTCATCAGCGGGTCTGCCGCCACGTTGACGCCCACGTGCTTCATCGTGACCAGGGCGCGGACTCCGCCCATGGCAGCGCCGATGCCCACCTCCAGGGCCACTTTCTCGTTGGGTGCCCACTCGCAGTAGACGTCCTCGTGCTTGGCGAGGTTCTCGAGCGTCTCGGTAGAGGGCGTGCCGGGATAGCCGACGCCCACAGCGACGCCGCACTCCCACGCCCCCTGGGCAATGGCCTCGTTGCCCGAAAGCAAAACCTTACTCAACTGGATACTCCTTTACGCGTTGTTCTCGCGGGCTACCAGGTTCTCCGCGTTGTAGAGCTTGCGCAGCGCGACCTTGTCGATCTTGCCTGTGGCGTTGCGGATGACCTTGTCGAAGATGATCTTGCGCGGGCGCTTGTAGCGGGGCAGCTCCATGCAGAAGGCGTCGATGTCCTGTGCGCTCACCTTGCCCTCGTAATCCGGCTTGAGCTCCACGATAGCAGCGGAGATCTCTCCCAGGCGCTGGTCTGGGAGGCCGATGACGGCGACGTCCTTGATAGCCGGGTGAGCCGCCATGAAGGACTCGATCTGCACGGGGTAGATGTTCTCTCCGCCCATGATGATGACGTCCTTCTTGCGGTCTACCAGCCAATAGAAGCCGTCTTCGTCGCGCTGGGCGATGTCTCCGGTGAGCAGCCAGCCGTCGACCAGGGTCTCCTGTGTTGCCTGGGGGTTGTTGTAGTAGCAGGTCATGAGCGTGGGGCCCTTGACACAGAGCTCGCCCAGCGCGGGGTTGCCCTCCTGGACCACGCCCTCGGAATCGATGAGCTTGGCCTCGCAGCCAAAGCCGGGGACGCCGATGGCGCCCACCTTGTGGATGTTCTCCATGCCCAGGTGCACCACGCCGGGGCCCATGGACTCGGAGAGGCCGTAGTTGGTGTCGTAGTCGTGGTGGGGGAAGTACTCCTTCCACTTGGTCACCAGCGACTTGGGGACGGGCTGGGCGCCGATGTGCATGAGGCGCCATTGGTCGAGCTGGTAGTCCTCGATCTTGAGCTTGCCCTCTTCCAGGGCGAGCAGGATGTCTTGCGCCCAGGGCACGAGCAGCCAGCAGATGGTGCAGCGCTCGTCGCTCATGGTCTGGAAGATGGTCTGGGGCGTCACGCCGCGCAGCAGCACGCTCTTGGAGCCCACCAGCAATCCGCCGAGCAAGTGGATCTTGGCACCGGTGTGGTACAGGGGCGGAATGCAGAGGAAGACGTCGTCATGGACGGTCTTGTGGTGCTCCTTCTCCATGCGGGCAGCGTGCACGATGGAGGTGTGGTCGTGGAGGATGGCCTTGGGAAAGCCCGTGGTGCCGCTCGAGAAGTAGATGGCGGCGTCCTCGTTGTCACCCAAGGGGACCATGGGGTCGGTGCTGGAGGTGTTGGCGGTGAGCTCGAAGTAGTCCTCTGCAAAGGTTGGGCAGTCCTTGCCCACGTAGAGCAGCATGCGGCAGAGCTCCAGGCCGGGCAGGGCGTCCTCGACGCGGCCGACGAACTCCGGCCCGAAGAGCAGGACGTTTGCCTCCGAAACACCCAGGCAGTACTTGATCTCATCCGCGGTGTAGCGGAAGTTGAGGGGGACGGCCACGGCACCGGTCTTGAGCACGCCGAAGTAGATGGGCAGCCACTCGAGGCAGTTCATGAGGAGGATGGCGACCTTGTCGCCCTTGCCCACGCCGCGCTCAATGAGCAGGTTTGCCAGGCGGTTGGCCTTCTCGTCGAAGACCTTCCACGTTATCTCCCTGCGGTAGGGGGTTGGGTCCGTGTGCTCGACCAGGCGGTAGTCGCGCCAGGTGACGCGGCGCTCCTCTTGGATCTGCGGGTTGACCTCGACCAAGGCGACTTCATCGCCGTACTGCGCGGCGTTGCGGCGCAGGTAATCTGTGATAGGCAAAGCTAACGCTCCCTTCAAGGGGAAATCTACAACCTGCTAATGATAACAGCACAGGCGCGGGAGCGCGCTAAAGCTTAGAGGGGCTTGCGCTGGAAGACCATCTCGAAGGTGCCGATCTGCACGGTGGAGCCGCTGGAAAGCGGCGCCTGCTCCACGACCGCCCCGTTGACCCAAGTGCCGTTGAGGGAGTTCTCGTCGACGATTTTGGCGGAGTCTCCCGTGATGGTGATGGTGGCGTGCAGCCTGGAGACGGTCATGTTGTTGAGGAAGAGGTCGCAGGAGGGGTCGCGCCCGATGGTGAAGGAGCCTTCCCTCATGGCGAACTCCTGGCCGTTGTAGGGGCCCTTGACCACCTTGAGGACGGGGACGCACGCGGCCGCACGCTGCTCTGAGGACACCGGCTGGAAGGCCTCGGTTGCCCCTGTGAGGGTAAAGCCGCAGCGGGGGCAGCAGGCCATGCCGGGGCTGAGGGACTCGTTGCAGATGGGGCAGGTGACGCTCATGCGGGCCTCCTAACGTATGCGTGCAGATGCGAAGAACAGGTGGCGTGGGAGCTGCTTACAGGCTACTCCAAGCCCAGGGCGCGCGCACCCACAAAGTCGCGGACTTCCCTGAGGTAGCCCTCAAGACCCAGCTCCGCAGGCGTGTGGTAGCCCGGGTCCTGCAGAGCGGGGGCGATGCGGCCCGCCTCCAGGAGCTGCTGGGTGTACTCGTCCAGCTTGAGCACCTCCACGTTGAGGTGCTCGTTGAGGAAGCGGCCCACCTGGGGTGCCATGTTGGGTGCGACGACGAAGAAGTGGCCCGGGCCGCAGGGCACCGAGTAGGATCCCGGCGCGAGGTTACAGGGGATCATGAAGACGCGGCTCTCCTCGCAGGCGGCCTTGAGCTCGTCGAACAGCGCGGTGCTGCCGGGGCCGTAGAGCATCATCATGGCAAGCTTCATGCTCTGGTCCTCTATGGTGACCTGGGGGAAGATCCTCCCCTTGTCGTCCTCGAGCTCTGCGTGGGCCTGCAGCCACATGAGCACCTCCCCCACGTTGTCTGTGGAGGTGACGATGAGGCACTCGTCGTTGCCAGTGCGCACAACGCCCACCATGTCGATGACCTCGCCTTCGCTAGACAAGATCATGCCCTGGGACATCCCGAAGAGCTGGTCGAAGGCCTCCATGCTGCCGGAGTACATGGTGCGCACAAAGCGCGGGGCGTCTGCGCCAACCACGCGGATGGTACCCGCCATGCTGAGGTCGACGGCGTAGACGCTGTTGTCGGTTGCGGTGTTGTTCTTCTCAGTCACGTTGAATCACACATTCCTCGCTGCATCCTTGCGGATGTTCTCTTCCATCTCTTCGTCGATGACCTCGCCGTGCTCTGAGCCGGCGCGGGGCACCTCGATGGTCTCCACATGCACCACCGTATCTGCCACGCAGTCGTCCCCGGTGAACCAGCCCACCAAGCGGCACACGGCCGTCCACACAGAGCTGACGGCGAAGGGCTTGCCAACGCGCTCCTTGGCCACGAGCGCCGCAGAGGCCACGGCGATCTCTCCCTGGCGCCAGGTGATGGTGCCCACGCGGTCGCCTTCGTCCGCGCCGTCCGGGAGGTCGACCAGGGCGATGTCGATGGAGATGTCCCCGTCGTAGTCGAGCGCGCGGGCGCTCAGGTCCTCGCTGACCCCCGCCTTGATGGTGCGGTTGAGGTAGCCGCTCACGGGGACCTCTGCCAGGACCTCGTCTGCGCTTGCGAGCTGCACCTCCCGGTAGTGGGAGAAGCCCCAGTTGAGCAGGCGGTAGCAGTCTGTGAAGCGCTGGGCCTCATCCTCGCAGCCCAAGACCACGGCGTAGAGCTCCAGGCCGTCCTTCTTGGCGGAGCTGGCCAGGCAGTAGCCCGCTTTGTTGGTGTAGCCGGTCTTGACGCCCGTGCAGTACTTCCAGGTGTTGAGCAGGGAGTTGGTGGAGCGGAAGGTGCTCTTGTGGCCGCCGTAGTCGAGCGTGACCTTCTTCTTCTTGACGATCTTGCTGAAGGTCTTGTCCTTCATGGCATAGCGCGAGAGCACGGAAATGTCATAGGCAGAGGAGTAGTGGTCTTGGTCGTCCAGGCCATGGGGGTTGGTGTAGTGGGTGTTGGCAAGCCCCAGCTCCTGGGCCTTGGCGTTCATCATGTCCACAAAGGCGTCCACGCTGCCGGCAACGCCCTCTGCAAGCACCACGCCGGCGTCGTTGCCGGAATGGATGAGCAGGCCGCAGAGCAGCTGGTAGACCGTGACCTTGTCACCCTGCGCCAAACCGGCGGAGGACTCCCCCACAGAGGCCGCAGCGGCAGAGACGGTGAAGACGTCTTCGAGCTGGGCGTTTTCCAAGGTGACCACGGCGGTCATGATCTTGGTGATGGAAGCCATGGCAGAGCGCGTGTCTGCCCCGCGCGACCACAGGACGTTGCCCTCTGCATCTACCAGGATGCCGTAGTCGGCGGCGATGGTGGGGGCCTCTGTGACGGTGAGCTTGCGGTCTGTGACGGTGGTGGAGCCCACGTAGTCCGTGCCCCGGATGTCTGCCAGGGCGGGGGCCGCGCCCAGCAGCAGGAGCGCTGCAGACAGCAGCACAGAGACCACACACGACCACAGGCGCCTCACGGCAGCTCCTCTCTCAAGCTCGACACGGACTGCTCATTATAGCGCCAAGCGGGCCGGCTGGGCCCATGCCAGCCGGCCCGCTTGCAAGCCGTTACGAGAAGCTCAGGTCCTGCTTAGGCGAGGTCTGCCTGGTGCAGCACAGAGTAGCCGGCGGCGCTCAGCGCTGCGATAGCCTCCTCCGGTGCCTTGAGGGCGTCGACCGCCTTGCCGTTGGCGGCAAAGCAGTAGCTGTACTGCACATTGATGCCGCGCTCCTCCAGTGCGGCGAACACGCCTGCCAGAGAGCCGGGGGTGTCGGGGACCTCGACGGCGACCACCTTGGTGGTGGTGGCGCGGAAGCCCGCCTCGCTGAGGACCTCCGCGGCCTTGACGGGGTCGCTGCAGATGATGCGCGCCACGCCGTAGTCGGCGGTGTCTGCCACAGAGAGCGCGTTCATGTTGATGCCCGCGTCCCCCAAGGTCTTGCACAAGGCGGTGAGGCGGCCGGTCTTGTTCTCGATGAACACGGTGAGCTGGTCGATCATGTCTATCATCCTCCTAGAGTATGCAGCAGCGGGCTAGTCGCGCAGGTCGACGATGCGGACGGCCTTGCCCTCGGAGCGCTGGATGGTGTGGGGCTCGACCACCTTGATGACGATGGCGATGTTGAGCTCGGCCTTGAGCGCTGCCTTGACGCGGTTCTGCAGGTCCTGGATCTTGCCGACCTCGTCGAAGTCGAAGTCCGCCACGGTCTCGATCTTGAGGGTGGCGACGTCGAGGCCCTTCTCGCGGGTGAGCTCGATCTGGTACCAGTTCTCCAGCTCGGGGAAGGCGGTGCAGACGTTCTCGATCTGGGAGGGGAAGACGTTGACGCCGCGGATGATCATCATGTCGTCCGTGCGGCCGTGCAGGCGGTCGATGCGGCGATGGGTGCGGCCGCAGGCGCACTCGCCGGGGATGATGCGGGTGATGTCCTTGGTGCGGTAGCGGATGACCGGCGTGGCCTCCTTGGTGAGGGTGGTGAGCACCAGCTCGCCCCACTCGCCCTCAGGAACGGGCTCGTGGGTGACAGGGTCGAGGATCTCTGCCAGGATGTGGTCTTCCACCAGGTGCAGGCCGTTCTGCTCGACGCACTCCATGGCAACGCCGGGGCCCATGACCTCGGTGAGGCCGTAGACATCGTAGGCCTTGTAGCCCAGCTTCTCCTCCAGGTTGGCGCGGAACTGGTCGGAGAACGCCTCTGCGCCGTGGATGCCGGCCTTGAGCTTGAACTCCTTCTTGGGGTCGATGCCCATCTCGATGGCGGTGTCTGCGATGTGCATCGCATAGGAGGGCGTGCAGGCGATGATGGAGGAGCCCATGTTCTTGAGCACGTTGATCTGGCGCGGGGTGTTGCCGGCGCTCATGGGGATGGTGGTGCACTTGCAGTTGAGACCGCCGTAGTGGGCACCCAAGCCGCCGGTGAACAGGCCGTAGCCGTAGCAGACGTGCAAGACGTCGTTCTCGTCTCCGCCGGCATAGCCGATGCCGCGGGCAAAGCAGTCGCCCCAGACCTCGATGTCGTGCTGGGTGTAGCCGGAGACGGTTGCCACGCCGGTGGTGCCAGAGGACATGTGGATCTCCACGCACTCGCTCAGGGGCACGGCGAACAAGCCGTACGGATAGGCGTCGCGCATGTCCTGCTTGGTGGTGAAGGGCAGCTTGGTGATGTCCTCGAGGCTCTTGATGTCCTCGGGCTTCACGCCTGCCTCGTCGAACTTCTGCTTGAAGAACTCCACGTTGTCATAGCAGTGCTTGGCAGTCCACTGGAGGCGCTCGAGCTGGATAGCCTCGAGCTCCTCATGGGGCATGTGGGTGATCTCGTCCTGGTAAGCCATGTCTCCCCTACTTTCATTAGGTGCCTGTGGTGCGTTCCTTATCACTAAGTGTCACAAGGTTGTAACAATTATGCACAAAGAAAGGAAAATGCAAGGGCAGACGGGAGAGCTTTTCTACTCGGAGGCCTTCTTCTCCTTCTTTTCGGAGTCCTCCTTGGGGGCGCCCTTGGTTCCAACGCGGACGATCTTGTTCTGGGCGATGTAATAGCTGTTGAAGGTGATGTCGTGCAGGACCTCGCCGCTCTTGGAGACCACGTAGTAGCGGATCTGGATGGAGCGGCCGTCGACGCCGTTCTGCTCGACCACGGTGGTGCCGTAGGGCAGGGTGTCGTCGTTCTCCTTGATGGTCTTGTACTTGGCGCCGGCCTTCCACTCTCCGCGCTCGCAGCTGACCTTGCGGCCGTCGTCGGTGCCCCACAGAGAGACCACGACGTCCTCGCCGCTGGCGTCTGCCGTGAGCAGGATGTAGTGCTCTGTGTCGTTGAGCCACTCGAGGTCCGGGACGTCCCAGCTCACGGTTGCGTCCGCAAAGCCCTCGTCGTCGTAGGCGGGGATGTAGAAGTCGTGGTTGGTGCGCGTGACGATCCCTAAGCCTGAATAGCAGGCGGCGTTGAAGACGCAGGTGGCCACCTGGCACACGCCTCCGCCCAGCTGGTCTTCGTGCTTGCCGTTGACGATGACGGGGGCGGCCTTGAAGCCCTTCTCCGCTGTGCGCTCGCCCGTGGTCTCGTTGAACGACCAGCTGTCTCCCGGCGCGACGATCGAGCCGTCGATGAGCTTGCAGAGCAGCTTGATGTTGGTGATGCGGGCGCTGGTGCCGGACAGCGGGATGGACCAGGACGCCAGGCGCTCCTTGATGCCCATGGCCTCTGCGTCCTCTGTGGTGAGGGCCGGCTTGATGACGGTGTCCTCCATGGCGATGAGGGTGCCGGAGTCGTTGCCGAAGAGCATGTTCTGCAGCTGCAGGGCGGCGGCGTTGCGGTCTGGGCCCTTGCCGTTCTTGGACTTGATGATCTTGACGGTTTCTCCGTCCGAGGTGTCGAAGCGGGCGTTCTTGGCGTTGCCGGTGGCCTTGCTGCCAAGGGCATCCACGAGGAAGGCGTCGACCGTCTTCTGGTTGACGTAGCACTGCAGGGTGTAGCCGCTCTGCTCGTCCAGGCCGGCGGAGGTGTCATACGGCAGCTGGAACTCCGGGTCTTCTTCCTTGGTGGGGATGCTCGCCTTCTTCTGCGTGCCGTTGCCGATGGAGAGGTACTTGCCGGGCTCGAGCACCACCTGGCTCAGCATGTCCCCCAGCTTGTACTCGTCGAGCACCCACTCGTCGTCTTCGTAGGTGATGGTGATGTCGTCTGCCAGGGCGGCGGTGACCTGGTCTGCCACGCGCTGTGCGGTGGCGGGCTGAATGCGCATCTGGACGGTCTCCATGGGGGCGAGCACTGCCGTGGACTCGTTGCCGTACACGGCCCGCGTGATGAGCGCGGCCAGGCGCTCGTGGTTGACGAGCCAGCCGTCGGAGCCCTCGACCACGCTGGCCACACCGGCAGAGACGCTGATCTTGCTGTCAACGACCTTCTTGCCGCAGGATGCGTCTATCTCATCGCACAGGCTGTTCATGAGGTCCACGCTAAAGCCCAGCAGCGGGCTGCAGTCCTTCTTGCCCAGCCAGGCGCTCAGGCGCTCGACGATGAAGTTGCCCTCGCGGCCAACGAGGTAGGCCTCCTCTGCCATGGCCTGGCCGTCTGGGTAGGCGCCCACGGTCTCTGTGGTGACGGTCCACTTGTCGCTGCTGCCGTCTCCGTCCATGTCTGTGGCGGCGAGCTCCTGGGCCTGCGCTCGCGGCACCAAGCCAGAGGCAGAGTCCTCTTCCTCAGAAAGCAGGGTTGCGCCGTCGCTCGCGGCGTTTTCCTGCGAGGTGTAGATGGTGACGCGGGCATCTTCAAGCGGGGTGGAGAGCTGCTCCGAGAGGAGCTGAGCGGCCTCTTCCTTGCTCATGCCGCCCACGTCGACGCCGCAGACGGTCACACCCGGGTGGATCTTCCCAAACGAGCTGGCGATGTCGAAGATGCCGCCAGCCACCACCAGCACCGCCGCAAGGGCGATGGGAAGGCAGACCTTGAGGTGGCGGCGGAAGAAGCCGGCGAATGCCTCGCCGTTGGAGCTGGTGCGCTGGGCCGGGCCCGCTGCGCGCTTGCCAGAGCCCGCCGCGCCCTTGCGGGCAGAGCCCCCCAGCGGAGCCGGGGCCTGCTTGGCGGGGGCAGACAGCTTGGCAGAGTGCGCGGCGGCGCGCTTGGGAGCGGCCTGCTTTGCAGGGGCCGCGGTGCGCGGGGCCGCCTTCTTCTTGGGCTGCTCCTGCGCTTTGGCGGCAGCGCGCGAAGAGGGGCGCGGGGCAGCGGCCTTGGATGAGCTGCGTGCAGCAGGGGAAGCTGCGGATTTCTTGGCCGGGGCCTTGCTGCGACTGCGGTACTGCGGGGCATCGTCCCTGCGGGTAGCAGAGGTGCTGCGGCGGGCAGCGCTCCCCGAGCCGCCCTTGGGCGCGCTGTGGGCGCCGCCTGTGCTGCGGCGCTTGGGAGTGTTGTCGTTCAGAGCCACGTGAGCTGCTTTCCTCTACCCGTCAGTTGATTGGACGAAGGTACACGATAGCACCGCGCTACGCCACTGCAAGCAGCTGCTTTGCGCAACATGCGCGGCGGGCGGCGGGCGGATGCGCGACTCAAGCGCGGGCAGCGGCCTGCTCGCGGCGGTAGCGGCAATAGGCGCCCCAGCCCTTCACGTTGTACATGACGAACACCGTGAGCGAGAGCACGGTGCCGATGTAGACGAGGTACACGCCCAGCAGCGCGGGCTGCGCACCAAAACCGGGCAGCCAGGAGAGCTCTGCCAGGCCCAGGCCGCCCACGTAGGGCGCCTCCAGCAACAGGAACGAGAACCCAAAGAGCAGAAACGCGGTGGCGAACTTTCCCACGTACGAGACGCTCACCAGCTTGTGCATGAGAGCAATCATCACGCGACCCTCGACGAGCAGGACGATGTCGCGGCAGACGAGCAGGATGACGATCCACAGGGGCAGGTGGCCCTCGACGCACACGGAGATGACCCCCGTGGCAAGGAGGAAGCGGTCGACGAGCGGATCGAAGACCTTGCCGATCTTGGAGACCTGGCCAGTGCGCCGCGCGACCTGGCCGTCTACCCAGTCTGTGCAGGCGGCGATGGCGAAGACCACGAGGGCGGCGGTGCGGTGGACGGTGAAAAAGCGCAGGTAGATGAAGAGCGGGATGAGCATGAGCCTGCAGAAGGTGATGACGTTGGGCGCTGTGAGCACCTTGTCCGAGGCCTCCTGCTGCTCTTTCTTTATGTCCCGCAAAGCCATGCTCCCTTCCACGCGTGCAACCCATCTTAATGCAAATGAAACGGGGAGCACGAGGCTCCCCGTTTTTTTGCGCAACTGTTGACGATTTGGCTCTGACCTGCGCAGATTCCCTTAAAGATTGGCGCTGTTGAGCTCATGGAAGCTCCCGGACCGTCATTTCGACCGGAGGCGCGATCAGCGCCGTAGTGGAGAAATCTCGGGTGGAGCTGCAAGACCATGTCTCGAGCTTCGGTCCCCTGGCTCAAACCGAGATCTCTCCACGCGCTCGCTTGGTCGAGATGACGTGCAGAAGAGTTATCGCCGTTGTGGGTCAATGCAGCAACAACTTCTGATGAGCTTACGCTTGGCCCTCCTGCTCGGCGGCGGCCTTGGCAGCGGCCTCCTTGGCAGCCTTGGCGGCCTTGGCAGCGGCGATCTTGGCCTTCTTCTCCTCTTCCAGGCGCGCCTTCTCTGCCAGCTCCTCGGGCGTCCACTCGGGCTTGATCACCACGGCGGTGGGTTTGGTGGTCACGGGCGGGTAGTGGTGCACGGTCTCCAGGACCTTCTTGGGGCAGGCGGCCACGCAGGCCTGGCAGGCCACGCACTTGTAGGGCTCGTAGGTCCAGGTCTCTGCCGCCTTGTCCACCTTGATCGCCAGCGCAGGGCACTTCTTCTCGCAGATGCTGCAGTGGATGCAGCCCTTGGGATCGGCCAGGGTGACGCCGGCGCGCGTGCGCTCGAAGGGCTCGCGCTTCTCGTAGGGGTACTTGCGGGTGGGGGCCTTGGTGAAGAGGCTCTTCACCGTCATGCCGGCCAGCTTGAACACTCCCATGCTCGCCTACCTTTCAGTGCAGCTGATGCACGGGTCGATGGTGAGGATGATGTTGGGCACGTCCGCAAAGTCGCAGCCTTCCAGCGCGGCCACCAGGCCGGCGAGGTTCTGGCTGGTTGGGGTGCGCACCCTCATGCGCTCCAGGAACTTGGTGCCGTTGCCCAGCGCGTAGTAGAAGGCCTGGCCGCGCGGCTGCTCCACGGTGCTCATGGCGCGGGCGCCGGCTTCTGGCTTGCCCTTGACGGGGACCATGACCTCGCCGGCGGGGATCTTGGACACCAGCTCGCGGATGATGGCGATGGACTGGCTCACCTCGCGGATGCGCACGTCGCAGCGGGCATAGCAGTCGCCTTGGTCAGAGAGCACGGGCTCGAAGGCGGCCAGCTCGCCGTAGGCGCCCAGGCCGTTGAGGCGCTCGTCCACCACCAGGCCGCTGGCGCGCCCGAAGGGGCCCACCAGGGAGTTTGCGCGCGCCTGCTCCTTGGAGAGGTGCCCCACGCCCACCAGGCGGTTGCGCACGGAGCTGTCGTCCAGGAAGGCACGGGCGATCTGGCGGTACTCCTGCTCGAGCTTGTCGAGCACGACCACGATGCCGGCCAGGGTCTCGTCGCTGACGTCCTGGCGGAAGCCGCCCACGTCGCAGGCAGAGAAGATCACACGGCCGCCGGTGCACTGCTCGAAGATGTCGAGCACGCGCTCGCGCAGGCGCCAGCAGTGCATGAAGAGGGCCTCGTGGCCAAAGGCGTCTGCCGCCAGGCCCAGCCACAGCAGGTGGCTGTGCACGCGGGAAAGCTCATGGAAGATGGCGCGCAGGTACTCGGCGCGCTCGGTGATCTCTATGCCCATGAGCTGCTCGATGCACTGCGAGTAGCCCAGGCTGTGGCCAAAGGAGCAGATGCCGCAGATGCGCTCCGTCACGTAGACGAACTGCGTGTAGTCGCGCTTCTCCACGAGCTTCTCCAGGCCGCGGTGCACAAAGCCGATGCGCGGGATGGCGGTGACGACCTTCTCGTCTTCCATCACCAGGTCCAGGTGCACGGGCTCCGGCAGGACGGGGTGCTGCGGGCCGAAGGGGATGACGGTGCGCTTACTCATCGCTGGCCTCCTCTTCCTGGGGCTGCGCCGGGCAGGCGGCGGCGCGGGGGTTCATGGGATAGGCGACGGCCACGGTGTAGAACTCGCCGCCGAAGTCGATGCTGATGTCCTCGAAGCTCACGCCAAAGAGGTCGTGGGACTCGTTCTCGAAGACGAAGGCGGCGGGGAAGACGCCCGTGATTGAAGGCACGCTCGCGCCGTCCGGCACCTTGACGAGCACGCCATCGAGGCCGGCGGCTTTGAAGCCCGGGTCGTAGTAGGCGTAGAGGAGCTCGACGCCGTCTTCGAGCGTGGTGGCACAGATCTGCGAGAACTCCCAGCCGCGCTCCTTGTAGCCAGCGGCGATCTGGACGACCTGGTCGAGGGGAGCCTCGATGAAGGTCGATGTCTGGAAACGCTTCATGGGCACTCCCCTCCTACTCGACGCCGGCGCTGCCCGCGCCGGGGACGTCTTGGACGTTTGCGCACGAGGCGTGCGCGCCTGTGGCGGCATCGCTTGCGCTGCGGTTCTTCTTGCCGGCCTTGAGGGCGGCGCGCTTCTCCTCCAGGATCTGCACGCCCGCCACGACGGCGTCCATCACGGCCTCCGGGCGCACCGCGCAGCCCGGGACGTAGGCGTCGACGGGGATGATGCTGTCCGTGCCGCCCATGACGTTGTAGCACTCCTGGTAGACGCCGCCGCCGCAGGCGCAGGCGCCGCAGGCCACGACCACCTTGGGCTCGAGCATCTGGTCGTAGATCTGCTTGATGACCGGGGCGTTCTGGGCGTTGACGCCGCCCGTGACCACGAAGATGTCCGCGTGCTTGGGGTTGCCGGTGTTGATCACGCCAAAGCGCTCGGCATCGTAGAGGGGCGTGAGCGCCGCGAGCACCTCGATGTCGCAGCCGTTGCAGCTAGAGCCGTCGTAGTGGATGATCCAGGGTGACTTGCTGGTGTAGGACATGTGAGGCACCTCCTTAGATGAAGAGCAGGTAGACGATGTTCAGGCCGCCCAGGACCAGCGCCACGAGCCAGGAGCTCTTGAGCATGGTCTGCCACTTGACGCGGGCGAAGTTGTTGTCGATGAGGATCTCCAGGAAGTAGACGGCCAGGCAGACCACCACGCACACGGCGATGGAAGCCGGCGTGGGGCCACCCCACAGCAGGAAGATGCCCACCCAGCCCAGGAAGAGGATGTTCTCGTACCAGTGCGAGAGCTCGATCATGGCGAGCGTCTTGCCGGAGAGCTCCGTGGTGAGGCCGCGGACCAGCTCCTGGTGGGCGTGGTGGCTCATCGAGATGTCGAAGGGGCTCTTGCGCAGCTTGATGGTGAGCACGTAGATGAAGCCGATGAAGATGAGCGGCGCGTAGCGGACGGCGGGCAGCTCTGCAGCCAGCATGTCCTCCACGCGGAAGGTGCCGGTTGCCATGAACAGGCCGGCTGCCACCAGCAGGACCATGGGCTCGTAGCTCATGACCTGGACGATCTCTCGCTGGGCGCCCAGCTCAGCATACGGGCTGCGCGACGCATAGGCGGCCACGATGAGGAAGAGCGAGCCCAGCGTGAGGATGAACACGCAGAGCAGGAAGTTGCCGCCGGCAAAGAACACCACGCCGGAAAGCACGATGAAGAGCAGGTAGAGCAGCACGTACATGTCCTGCGCGCCGTTGACGGTGGCGTCTTCCTTGTCGAGCAGCTTGCGGAAGTCGTAGTAGGGCTGCAGCAGCTTGGGGCCCACGCGGCCCTGCAGGCCCGCGGAGAGCTTGCGGTCGATGCCGGCCAGCAGGCAGCCGGCCACGGGCGCGAGGATGAGGAAGGCGACGACGCCGATGATGGATCCGATTCCAAGGTTCATGGTCTACTCCTCCCCTTCCTCGTAGCTGTCTGCGCCGGTGCCGTAGGCGGACTGCATCGCGTACTGCATGAAGAGGGCGTCCATGAGCTCCTCGCGGGAGTTGATGCCCATCTCGCGGTACTCCTCTGCATAGCTGTCGTACGCCGCACCGTAGTAGGCGTAGTAGTTGAGGTACTCGCTGAACTCAACGCCGTTCTGCTGCCAGAGGCTGCCCTGGTAGCAGGCCTGGGCGGTGACGGTGGTGAGCAGGTTCTCCTTGTTCTGGGCGGTGGAGTCGACTGCGTAGCCAAAGCCGCCAGCCAGCAGGGTAAGGCTGATTGCCAGGCCGATCAGCGTCATTTTCTTCTCGCCGAAGACGTCCTCCATGTACCAGTTGCGCTGGGAGGCCTTTGCCTCTGCGCCAAAGGAGTTGAGGTAGGTGCGCTGGTCGAAGTCGATGCCGGCGCCTGCCATGTAGACGGGGACGACGCGCTTCTTGGTCGTGCCCTTGAAGAGCAGGAACACCAGCGCCACGGCAAAGGAGAGCACGGCCATGATCCACATGTTGCCGTCTGTGATGAGGCCCTCCGCGCCGCCAAAGCTCGTCTCCAGGAAGGGCACCACGACGCTGCCGCTGATGAGCGGGAAGCCGATGCACATGCCCAGCGCCAAGACGGTCATGAGGCCCATGGCCGCCCACTCGGAGCGGTAGACGGTGAGCTCGACGTTCTCGTCACCCGCATGGGCGATGGAGAGGATCTTGCCCAGCCACTTGGCCCAGAACATGAAGGTGGCCGCAGAGCCAAAGGCCAGGACGAGGATGAGCACCACGTTGCCGCTGACGATGATGGACTGGAAGGCGGCCCACTTGGAGATGAGCATGCCGAAGGGCGCCACGAACATCACCAGGATGCCCAGCGCCATGAGGCGCGCCAGGGTGGGCATCTTCTCGAAGAGCTGGTCGAAGGACTCGATGTCGCGGCTGCCCACATGGTGCTCCGCCGTGCCAACGCACAGGAAGAGCAGGGACTTTGCCGCGGCGTGGAAGACCAGCAGGAAGATGGCGGCCCAGATGGCGGCTGCGCTGCCGATGCCGGCGCACAGGGTGATGAGGCCCAGGTTGGAGATGGTGGAGTAGGCCAGGACACGCTTGGCGTTGCTCATGTTGATGGCGGCCAGCGCGCACATGATGAAGGTGGTGCCGCCCACGAACATCACCACGTAGCCGGGCAGGTTGGAGCCCAGGCAGGGGGCGAGCTTGATGAGCAGGAAGACGCCCGCCTTGACCATGGTGGAGCTGTGGAGCAGGGCGGAGGTGGGTGTGGGCGCCACCATAGCGCCCAGGAGCCACGACTGGAAGGGCATCTGGGCTGCCTTGGTGAAGCCGGCCAGGGCCAGCAGCAGCACCGGCATGACGGTGAGGAAGCTGTAGCCGCTCGACGTGTAGCTGAGCGTGAGCTCGATGAAGCGGTCGAGCTCCATCACGCCGTAGACACCGCCCACCCAGACCAGGGCGACGGCAAAGGCCAGGCCGCCGATGAGGTTGAGGACGATCTGGCGGTTGGCGTTGTTGATGGCTTCTTGGGTGCGGGTGTAGCCGATGAGCGCAAAGGAGCACACCGTGGTGACCTCCCAGGCGCACAGCATCCAGGTGAGGTTGTTGCTGACCACGATGGCGAACATCGCAGAGAGGAAGACGAACATCAGCGCGAAGAAGGTGGGGCGGCGGTCCTTGCCGCTGTTGTGGCGCTCGTGGTCGCGCATGTAGCCCAGGGCGTAGACGCAGATGCCGGAGCCGATGATGCCGATCACCAAGATCATGATCACGCTGAGGTTGTCGATGTAGAGGGCATGCTCGACCGGGATCCCGTGGGCGATGCAGAGCTCGAACCAGGTGATGAGCACGGCCTGCACCAGCGCCAGCACCGGGGCGAGGTACTTCTTGTTGGCAAGGCCCTTGCCGATCACATAGGCGGCGAGCACGAGGTCGATGCCAAGCGTCACATAGCTGACGGCCTCCGAGAGCCCTTCTGGCACCGCGTAGTAGAGGGTCCCCTGGCTGCTCTGGGGCAGGAACACCGCCGCTGCCAAAACAGACAGGCAGGCGATGACCAGGGCACCGATGACGGTGATGAAGGTTCGGGGCTTGTCAGAGCGCACTGCAAGCAGCAGCGCGGCGACAACTGCCGGGACGACGATGAGGCCCCCCAGCACTGCTTGTGCGATGGTTTCCAAACCTCCTCCTTTCGATGCGGGGATTGTTCGGCTGAACAGGTGGTGTAATCCTTCTCAGGAATATACGCAGCAATCGTGAACGCCGTTCACGGAATTGCCCGGCATCGGTGAGCGGGAGCGGTCGTTATGCGGCTGTAAACGGAAAAGGCCCAGCTCAGAGGCTTGTTGTGCCGTCGGATTCCAGGCCGGGGAAGCCCAGCTGGCGCAGGGCCTCGAAGAGCACGATGTTGGCGGCGTTGCTGAGGTTGAGGCTCACTGCGGCTGGGTCTGAAGGGTCGCTGGCAGGGCCGTGGGAAGTCGCAGGGGTGAGCCCCGCGCGCACCAGCTGCGGGATGCGCAGGCCCTGGCCGGGGTAGGCGTCGAGCAGCTCCTGGGGCAGCCCGCAGCTCTCCTTGCCAAAGACCAGGTAGTCGCCGTCTTGGTAGCTCACCTGCGCGTAGCTGTGCGCGGCGCGGGCGCTCAGGAACCATAGGCGCGCGCCGGGGTTGGCGCGCATGAACTCACCCCAGCTGGGGTAGGTGCGCACGTCGAGGTCGTGCCAGTAGCCCATGCCGGCACGGCGGATCATGCGGTCGTCCAGGGAGAAGCCCAGCGGCTCGATGAGGTGCAGGCGGCTGTCTGTGAGCACGCAGCTGCGGCCGATGGTGCCGGTGTTGGCGGGTATCTCGGGCTCGTAGAGGACGACGTTGAGCATGGGGCGCCTTTCGCTTGCGGGGCTTGTGTGCAGCGCTCAGCATGATAGCCCAGTCCCGCGGTGAAAACTGGGTAACGGCTGTGCCCAGCCCCTGCACCTGCCCCCACCCCGCTGAGATAATGAAATGCTGCTGGCAGGTGCCGCCTAGGGAAACGCTGATTAATTGCTTTGAGCACGACATCGTCGCAGGTCATGTGCGCCAAAAGAGCTTGAATCCTGCATTAATCAGTGTTTCCCTAGACCCTCATTTCGACCAAGCGCGCGAAGGGACGTTTCTACACGTCATTTCGACCGGAGGCACGAAGTGCCGGAGTGGAGAAATCGTAAGGAGTGCTTTTGGAGCTGTTCGAACTCATCGTCTTCCTGTTGATCGCCGTGCTCATCTCGTCTGTGCTCGACGAGATGCTCCCGCTGTTCAGCCTGCCCCTGGTGCAGATCGCCCTGGGCGTGTGCATCGCCTTGCTGGCTCCCCAGCTGGGAGACGTGCAGCTCGACCCAGAGCTCTTCTTGCTGCTCTTCATCGCGCCGCTGCTCTACAACGAAACACAACACGTGGACAAGCTCGCGCTCTGGCGCAACAAGCTGCCCATCGTGTCGCTTGCGGTGGGCCTGGTGCTGGCAGCCACCCTGGCAGCCGGCTTTGCGCTCAACCTGGCACAGCCCAGCATCGCGCTAGCCGCCGCCTTTGCGCTGGGTGCGGCGCTGGGGCCCACAGACGCCGCCGCCGTGGTGGCCTTGGGCAAGGACATCGAGCTCTCTCCCCGCCAGAAGGCCCTGCTCTCCGGCGAGGCCCTCATCAACGACGCATCCGGCGTCGTCTGCTTCCAGTTCGCCATCGCCGCCGCCGTCACTGGCACCTTCTCTGTGGCAGACGCCGGCGCCACCTTCCTCGTGCTCTTCTTCGGCGGCATCGGCGTTGGCCTGGCTGTGGGCTTTGCCCTGCGCCAGCTGCGCTCCGTGCTGCGCGTCACCGGCCTTGCCAACACCACCGTGACCGTGGTGATGGATGTGCTCTCGCCCTTCATCCTCTTCATGCTGGCCGAGTCCCTGGAGGTGAGCGGCATCCTCTCTGTGGTGGCGGGCGGTCTGCTGATGAACATGGGCCCCAGCAGGGCCAACGTGGCAACGGCCAAGGCCAACATCGTGTCTGCCAGCGTGTGGGAGGTCATCACCTTCGTCATCAACGGGGTGCTCTTCGTCATGCTGGGGATGCAGCTGCCAGACGGCATCTCCCCCACCTGGGAGGACATGCGCTTCTCCACAGCACGGCTCATCGGGCTCATCCTGCTCATCACCCTCGTGATCACGGCCGTGCGCTTTGCGTGGGTCTTCGTCCTGGAGCTGGTGAGCAAGCCGCAGCACGAGGTCAGCTCTGCGGCAACCGGCACCATCGTGCTCTCTAGCAGCACCCCGAGCCCGGCCCTGCCCTCCATCGACCCCTTTGCTTCGCCAGAAGAGCGCGAGCGCCTGCGGAGGGAGTCGCAGGCAGAGCTCCAGCACAGCACGGCAACAGCGCCGGAGCACACGCTCAAGGACAAGCTGCGCAACGCGCTCGTCACCACGCTGGCAGGCCCCAAGGGCGCGGTGACGCTCTCCATCATCATGAGCACGCCCTACCTGCTGGACAGCGGCATGCCCTTCCCCTTCCGCAACATGATCATCTTCCTCGCTGCAGGCGTGATCCTGTGCACGCTGCTGCTGGCCAACTTCTTGCTGCCGGTGCTGGCACCCAGCAATCAAGACGAGGAGGACCAGGCCCGCACCAAGCAGGTGCAGATCAAGATCCTGCGCCAGGTGGTGGCGCAGCTGCGCGAGGAGCGCACCCCCGCAACAGAGAAGGCCACCCAGGTGGTCATCCGCCGCTACCGCGAGCGCATACGCCGCCTGCGCGCCAGCGAGACCACGCCGGAAGCCACGCGCGCCCTGCGCCTGGAGGTGCTCGACCTGCAGCAGGAGGCGGTGCACCAGGCCATCGTGAGCGGGGATGTGGACAAGGACGCCGGCCAGGAGTTCGCAAACCGCCTCAAGCGCATGCGCAAGAGCGTTGCCGGCAGGCGCTACGTCTTCAACAGGCTCAAGCCCCTCTCGCGCCGCACCAAGACCGCGTCCTCACCCAGCCTCAAGGAGCAGGTGCTGTACAAGGGTGAAGGCGACCTGGACCAAGAGCAGCTCGAGAGCTTACACGCGCTGATCCAGCTCACGGAGAACAGGGCGATCGACTTCCTGGAGACGCAGATGAGCCTTGAGGACAAGGAGCGCAGCAACGCCGCCGGGCTGCTGCTGATGGAGCACCGCACGGCGCTGGCCAACTTCGAGGACCGCTACGCGCAGGACACCACGGCGCTGTTCGCCACCGAGGTCAACCCCCTCACGGGCTTGAGCGGCGTGATGCACGCGGAGCGCAACGCAGAGAACCTGCGCGTCAAGGAAGTCATGGCGGAGGGCTACCGCCTTGAGCTGGAGAAGATCCAGGACTTCCACGAGCAGGGGCAGCTGAGCCGCCGCGCCGCCCGAGACCTGCGCGAGGAGGTCTACCTCCTGCAGATGGACGCCAGCGACGCCCTGGACTAGGGGAGAAAAAAGGACCCGCTCATGCGAGCGGGCCCTTTCAAGCTACAGTATGTGAAAACAGGAACTACAGCTTGACCACGTTGGAAGCCTGGAGCTTGCCGTTCTGGCCAGTGGTGACCTCGAAGGAGACCTTGTCGCCCTCGTCGAGGGTCTTGAAGCCGTCCATCTTGATCTCGGAGAAGTGGACGAACAGGTCGTCGCCATCCTCGCGGGAGATGAAGCCGTAGCCCTTGTCAGCATTGAACCACTTAACAGTACCTTCAGCCATTTGTAACGCCTTTCTTTATGCCCTTGCGGGCAGCTGATACACGGCAGGAAGGCGGCCAAGCCTGCCTACCGCTGAAACATGGCGCGTTCAAGCGCCAAGATGTAAGTATAGGCTATGGGCACGTAAGCGCAGCCGTAAACTTTTGGGCCTTTGGCGTTATTGCGCTGCTCTGCAAAGGGCCGGGCTACTCGGCGATCTCTACCTCGGAGACCATCTCGTTCTTGATCTTGCCCACGAGTGCCTGGAGGCAGTCGACCACGTTGGGGCGGATGTCGCCGCCGATAAGCACGTACATGATGTCGTCGCCCACCTGCAGGGTGCCCTCGTTGAGCCAGACGCGCACGTACTCGATGCCCGGCATCTGCAGGGCCTCCTGGCGGGCGGCCTCGACGCCGGCCTCGTCATAGGAGAAGTTCATGCCAACGACCTTGGTGCCGTCGTCGATGCCCTGGCGGACGAGCTTCTTGGGCAGCTCGCGCACGGTGCCGTTGTGGGTGAGGTACATGCCGCAGCGCGGTGCGGACTCGTCGGCCTTGGCCTCTTTCAGCCACTGGTCAACAGACGGGGACTCCTTCATGGTCTTCCTCCCTTGCTCGGATTGTTCACGCCAGAGCATTATCGGCCACCCCTCCCCCACACGCAAGAGACGCGCCTGGGTGGGCGCATCTCTTTTGAAGACTCACAGGTTGAGCAAACGTCAGCGAGGGTTGCGTGAGTGCGTGCACTAGCCCCGCGCCTAGGGCCGTAGCGTACGTTGCTACGTGAGGCCCGTAGCGCGGGGCTAGTGTGTGTGCTCACGCAAGCCGCAGCGTCGAGTCAAAGCCCGACGAATGGAGGGCTAAAGTTACTTGTTGTCGTACTGCGGAATGGGGGTCTCGTCGGTTTCCTCCAAGAAGCCGTCGAAGACGTAGTGCTTGGTCTCGATGGCGATGACGGCGGAGAGGCCCAGGACCGCGATGCAGTTGGGGATGGCCATGAGGGCGTTCATGACGTCGGCAAAGTCCCACACGATGGAGGAGAGGTTGGAGACGCTTGCCAGGTCAGAGGCCGGGCCGACCATGATGCAGCCCCAGAAGACGAAGAGCAGGAAGACCACGTAGTAGGGCTTGACGGCGTGCTTGCCAAAGAGGTAGGAGATGGCGCGGTTGCCGTACTGCGCCCAGCCGAGCATGGTGGAGTAGGTGAAGCACAGCAGGCCGACGAGCAGGACGATGGGGCCAAAGACCGGGATGGACTCGAAGGCGGCGGTTGCGAGCGCAGCACCGGAGGAGATGCCGCCGGCGGCCACGGACGCGGCGATGTCGGGGTGGGCCAGGATGGTGGTCATGAGCATGAGGCCGGTGATCAGGCAGACGACGACGGTGTCCCAGAAGGTGCCGGTCATGGAGACCAGGGCCTGGCGGGCAGGGTTGCGGGTGACGGCGGAAGAGGCAACCAGCGGGGCGGAGCCCATGCCGGACTCGTTGGAGAAGATGCCGCGCTTGAAGCCGAACTGCAGGGCCATGGTGAGGGTGGAGCCGATAGCGCCGCCGGCAGCGCCTGCGGGGGTGAAGGCGCCCACGATGATCTGGCGCACGGCCTCGCCCAGGAACTCGATGTTCAGGCCGATGATGATCAGGCAGCAGATCACGTAGAAGATGGCCATGAGGGGGACGAGCTTCTCTGTGACGGCGGTGATGCGGTGCAGGCCGCCCAGGATGACGATGGCGACGAGCGCGACGACGACGATGCCCACGACCCACATGGGGATGGCGGAGCCGTCGATGAGGCTGGTGGAGTAGAGGGCGTCTGCCAGAGAGTTGGACTGCGTGGAGGCACCGATGCCAAAGGCCGCCAGCGCCGCAAATGCCGCGAAGAGCACTGCCAGGACCTTGCCGAGCTTCTTGTTCTTGAAGCCGCGCTCAAGCGCGTACATGGCGCCGCCGAGCATCTGGCCGTTGTGGTCCTTCACGCGGTACTTGACGCCGATGTAGACCTCGGCGTACTTGGTGGCCATGCCTAGGATGCCGGTGATCCACATCCAGAAGATGGCACCGGGGCCGCCGAAGAGCAGGCCCGTGCCCACGCCGACGATGTTGCCGGTGCCGATGGTGGCTGCCAGCGCCGTGGTGAGAGCACCGAACTGAGAGATGTCGCCTTCGGACTTGTGGGGATCGTCCTTGGTGACGGAGAGCTTGATGGCGGTGCCGATCTTGCGCTGGATGAAGCCGGTGCGCACGGTCATGAACACGTGCGTGAACAGCAGCAGCAAGATCATGATGGGACCCCACACAAAGCCGTCGACGGCGTCGATCACGTCGAGCACGCCGGTGGCGGCGGCCAAGTTGCCCGCCAGGCTCGTGAAGGGTTCGATGAAGAACGAGTACAAGAAGTCGCCCATGATGTTTCTCCTCCCATAGCTGTGCGCTTTATCCAGCTGTGCCGCAACGCAGGCGGCGCGCACACAAAACAAACGAATGCGAGGATACTAACTGCTAACCGCAACCGAGCTGTTAACCACTGGTTAAACAGAGTGAGCGGAAGCAAACTACCGACTTAAAAGATCTCGATGCTGACGGGGCAGTGGTCGCTGCCGAGGACTTCTGTGTGGATGGAGG
>JBJEHM010000001.1:0-1606 GCA_051876075.1 Coriobacteriales bacterium | reverse complement strand
CGTTGGCGCTGTTAGAAGAACGGAGCTAGCGGACGCCCCGGACCGTCATTTCGACCAATGGGGCACCAGTGCCGCCCCGGACCGATGTCATTTCGACCGGAGGCGCTAAAAGCGCCGGAGCGGAGAAATCTCAGGTTGAGCCGCGAGACCGCCTCTCCCGACTCACGGTCCCCTGGCTCAACCCGAGATTTCTCCACGCGCTCGCTTACGCTCGCTTGGTCGAAATGACAGAGGATCCTGGTGACGCCCCGCGCTTGGTCGAGATGACGGCAGAGGGGCGCCCCTCAGCTGCTTGGTCGAAATAACACGCGGGGCGCGCCAGCTTTGCAGCCAGCGCGCCCCGCTCAGGTGGCGTTGTCAGGAGAGGCGCCAAACGCCCTAGCGCCCTGGGACCCTAGCGCTCTGCACCCTCGTCCTCGTCGTCTTCCTCGTACTCGACCTCGATGCCAAGCTCCTCGAGCATCTCGGGCGTGAGCTCGAGCTCCATGCCGTCCTCGAGGCTCTCGATGCCCAGCTTGGCGAGCTGCTCTTCTGTGAGTTCCAGCTCGAAGGCGGGCTCGTCGTCATCGGCGTCGAGCTCGATGCCCAGCAGAGCCAGCTGCTCTTCCGTGAGCTCCAGCTCGCCGGACTCGGGCAGCTCGTCGATGCCCAGCTTGGCGAGCATCTCGGGGGTGAGCTCGATCTCCACCTCCTGCAGCTCCTCGGGCTCCTCGACGTTGCCCTCGGCGTCGACCTCGAGCACCAGCGGCTCCTCGGCAGGCTCTTCAGCGGCAACGGCTTCCGCAGCCTGCGCGGCCTCCTGGGCCTCCTTGGCCTCCCCCGCCTCCTCGACAGCAGCCTGCACGGCCTCTTGTGCGGGCTCTGCCGCAGAAGCAGCGGCGGCACCGGCAGCGGCGGTTGCAGCAGTCACAGCAGCAGCGGTCTGAGCTGCTGCAGCAGCGGCCGTCTGGGCCTGCTCCACCTTGGCGGCCTTCTCCGCGGCCTTGGATGCCTTGCGTGCCTCGATCATCATCTCCTTGGTGAAGGGAGACTGGACAACCTCGTAGGGATACTTGTCCTCAAGGCGCTTGTACTGCGGGTCGCGGATCTTCCACATGGTGTAGACCGGCGTGGAGATGGCGAAGGTGGAGTAGATGCCGATGACCATGCCGCAGAACATGGCGAAGGCGAAGTCCTTGAGGGTGTCCGTGCCCAGGATGAGCATGAGCAGCACCGGCAGGATAGAGGTGATGGAGGTGTTCAGCGAGCGCATGCAGATCTGGTTGACGGAGATGTTCGCGCAGGTCTTGAGCGACATCTTCATCGCCGGGGATGCGTTCTGGTTGATGCGGTGGAAGCTGACGATGGTGTCGTACAGCGAGTAGCCGATGATGGCCAGCAGGGCGGCGATGACGTCGGAGGTGACCTCCATGTGGAAGAAGATGCCGGCCCAGGCGTAGATGCCCACCACGATCAGCAGGTCGTGGAAGAGGGTGATGAGGGCCACCACGCCCATGCGGGGCTCGCGGTAGCGCGCCGCGATGACCACCAGGATGGCCAGGCAGGAGATGATGAAGGCCAGGAACGAGCGCCAGATCACAGACGCACCCCACGACGCGCCGATGGT